>WGDQ01000154.1 GCA_015493185.1 Planctomycetaceae bacterium | reverse complement strand
GTGCCGGCGCTGGTGCTACTGGTCGGCTTCAATCTGGCCAATGCCCAGGGGCGTTTCTTCCCCCGTTTTCCGCTCGAACATCCTACCGACTGGCGCACCGGCGCGCTGCTGGAACGAAGTCGCGAGTATCTGAAAGATCATCAGCAGAACATCGAGGTCGTCCGTCGCCTAGTGGCCGAAGCCGCCGACACGCGAATCGTGGCCCCGCCGCCGTTTGTCCATTTGCTGTCGCTGCCGCGGCTGGGCTACGTCGATCGTCCTTTGCGCGGCTACGCCTTGCACAGCTTCACCACCGAGCAGTTTCCACCCATCGAACAGCTTCGCGACGACCCTCCCACAGACCTGACCTTTATCTTCGTCATGAACCGCTTCTACGGCCTGGTGCTTGTCGAAGATCGGCTGTCGCTTCCGCCGCCAACGGCCGACGATCATTTCCTCTACGTCGCCGACTCGCTCGAACCCGGTCGTCCCCACCCAGGCCTCATGGTGTATCAAAAGCCTGCCGCGCTGCACCTGACGGGCATCGCCAAAAAACGCTTCTATCTCAACTACCTTTGGCCCACGAGCGACCTGCTCCAACAGGCCCGGCAGCTTCTATCTGCCAACGAGTTCAAACGGGCCTCGGCGCTCTACGCCAAAGTGCTGGCCCGCAATCCTTGCCAGCCTGAAGCCCGCTTCCAGTTGGCCTCGCTGCTGGCGATGAGCGGCCGGCTCGACGAGGCCCGACAACAATTCGAAACCCTGATCGAGCAAGAGCCCGACGTGGCGGCGGCCCACCGCAATTTGGCCGAAATCCTCATCGAGCAAGGCGATCCGGCGGCGGCCGTCGATCACCTGCGAACCGCCTTGCGGCTCGAACCCACTTCGGTCGAGGCCCAAGGCCAATTGGGCATCGCCCTGTTGCGATTGGCCCAATACGACGAAGCCGCCGAGCAGTTGCAGACCGCAATCGGCCGGGGTGCCGACATCCGCCGCTTCGGCTTTTTTGCCGGTCTAGCACTGGCCGCTTGCCAGCGCCCGCACGAAGCCCGCACAATGTGGCGCCGGTTGATCGCCCGCGGCGGAAAGCACGCGGCCGCCTATTTCGAACTGGCCAAACTCGAGGCCGCACAGGGCGACACGGCTCACGCGCTGGCCGATCTGGAAAAAGCGATCGCCACGCGGCCGCAGTGGGTCGAGCCGCTCAATCATCTGGCCTGGCTCCGGGCCACGCATCCCGATCCGCGTTTCCGCGACGGGGCAATCGCGGTGCGTTTGGCCCAACGGGCGCAGCGTCTGGCCTCGCCCGACCGACCCGACCTGGCCGACACGCTGGCGGCCGCCTACGCCGAACATGGTCAGTTCGATCGCGCGGTCACCTGGGCACAACGGGCCGTCGATCTGGCCCGTCGCAAGGGCGACGACCGCCGCGCGGCCCAATATCAAACGCGGCTCGCGCTGTATCGTCGTGGCAAACCGTTCCGCGATCGCTCGCTGGCCTCGCGGCAGCCTTCGCAGTCCGCAAGCAATCCCTCAACCGCCCCCGCGGCAACAACCACCCGTGCCGATCGGCCCCGCGAACCCCACTCCGACCACAGCCCGCTTGCCGACATGCTTCAACGCACACGCCCGGCCACACCGACCACTGCGGTTCCCGGCCCCGACGCTTCCGCCGAGCCGTCCCGTCCGATCCCGTCACCATGACTTCCCGCCACCTAGCTACGACCCGGCCTTCGTACCCGTCATACCCGCGCGCCCTCGCGGTGGCCATTTTTCTGGGCACGCTCGGCGTGGCGGTGGCGCTGCCGCTGACGTACCGCTTGGGCGCCGCCGAAACGGCCCGCTGGCTGAACCAGGAAGATGGCCCCTACGAGATGGTCGGGGCCCTGGCCACACTCGCCGCGGCACTGCTGCTCGCCGCTGTCGCCTGGACCCAACATCGGGCAAAGGCACCCGACGCCTCCCTCCCCGATTCCGACATCGGCGCTTCAGACGTCTCGGGCCCCAACGCGCCGGCCTCGGACGCCCCGGGCTTTGCCGAATCGGCTCCCGAAACGCATGCCTCAAAC
>WGDQ01000153.1 GCA_015493185.1 Planctomycetaceae bacterium | reverse complement strand
GTCGACACGGGTGGGCCGAAACGCGCGCGCACGTTACAGTGTCATGGTCGAAATCGCACGCAGGCGTTCCATGTGGTACGTCGACGCCATGTTCGAGGAGGCGCGCCGATGAGTGGCTTCAACCAGCGACGTGCACGCACAACGTGCACGGATCGGCTTGGCTTGCGGGGGCGATGCTGGTGACGCTGGGTAATGGGGCAGGTGTGCTGAACAGGATTCCATAGCCTGGAGCTAGCAGCAGCCGGTGGGCACGAGGTTGCTGGCTGTTTGCCGATCGACGCCGTGGGCACATTGGAGTGCCCGGCCGGTTGGATTGAGGCGCACCCTTGCCACCATTGACCGGCGACGCCTGCGATGCACTTTCGGACAGTGACGCGGTGATTGGCGATGGCAGAAATTGGACAAAAGGGGCAAAGACAAAAACGACCGGCAGGCTAAACTCGGTCGGCCGAACTTCATGCGAACGGCATGGAACCGAACGGCAAACGTTCTCGCCGCAGCAGAGATACCGGCCAGCCGAGTTGGGCCGTGTCGGCAGAAGTCGGGGGGAGGAGCCTGGCTTGGCGGTCTGGCATGGCAATTGCTCATTTGGCTTTATAAAGCGGGCTAAGCAGACAGCGTTACTTTGCGTGGGGTGGCGGAACCCTAATTGGAATCGGGTTTTAGGCGCACGCGCGGCGCGTCGAATAGCTCGGTCAGCGGGGCGACTTGCACGCCTGAGACTGGGGGGGCGGTGATATGGCAACAGCGGCGCGGCAGCGGTGAGGAGGCGCACCATGATCAAAACCGTTCGTTTGCCGGCGGTGGCAGGAACCTTTTATCCCGACGATCCAGCCGAACTGCGGTCGATGGTGACTGATTTTTTAAGTCAGGCCGCGCGCCGTGGCCCCGTACCTAGGGCGCTCATTTCGCCGCATGCCGGTTACATCTATTCCGGACCGGTGGCGGCCAGCGGATATGCTTTGTTGATGCCCGCCCGAGACCAGATTGAGCGGGTCGTGCTGTTGGGGCCGGCCCACCGCGTGCCGTTTTACGGCTTGGCGGCTACCGGGGCCGATGAATTCGCCACGCCGCTTGGCAAGGTGCCGATCGATCGGGCCGCCGTAAACGCGGCTTTGAGGTTACCGCAAGTCGAAATCCGCGACGATGCCCATCAACCCGAACACAGCCTGGAAGTGCAATTGCCGTTTTTGCAAACCGTGTTGGACGACTTCTCGCTCGTGCCGTTTGTCATTGGGCAGGCGCGGCCCGAAGAGGTGGCCCAATTGCTGGAATTGCTTTGGACCAACGAGCGAACGTTGGTTGTGGTCAGCTCGGATTTGAGCCACTATCACGACTACTGGACGGCCCGAACCATCGATCAAGAGACCTCGGCCATGATCGAGTCGCTCGATTGGTCGCGGCTCAGTGGCGAGCGAGCGTGCGGCTACTTGGGGATTGCTGGCCTGTTGCAGGTGGCGCGGTCGCGTGGCTTGCGGGTAGAAACGATTGATCTGCGCAACTCGGGTGATACGGCGGGGCCGAAGGACCAGGTGGTAGGATACGGAAGCTATGCCATTTTCTGAGCAGCGGCCGAGCGCTTCGAGCGATGGGCTGACAACCGACCAACGGCGCCAGTTGATCGACGTGGCACGAGAGTCGATCGCGCATGGTTTGCGATTCGGAAGCCCTTTGGCTGTCGATCCGCGACACTTTCCCGACCGATTACGCGAGCCGCAAGCGAGTTTTGTCACGTTACGAATCGCCGGCGCGTTGCGGGGCTGCATCGGTAGTGTCGAGGCGCGGCGCCCCCTGGTCAACGATGTGGCAATGAATGCTTTCGGAGCCGCGTTTCACGATCCGCGTTTTCCGCCGCTAGCGACATCCGAGTTTCCGCTGTTGCAGATTCATATTTCGGTGCTCAGCCCCTTCGAGCCGCTCGACTTTGTTGATGAAGAGGACCTGCTGGCTCGCATTCGGCCGGGCGTAGACGGCTTGGTGCTCGAGTATGGGCCTCAGCGCGGCTTGCTGCTCCCCTCGGTGTGGGAAGACCTGCCCGACCGCCGGGAGTTCCTGCGCCACCTGAAAATGAAGGCCGGTTTACCGCCCGACTTCTGGGACTCGGGCATCCGCGTATCGCGATTCACGAGCGAATCGTTTGGCGACGACGACTTGCCAAGCCGTTGATAGTTGACAAAGGCACGTTGGCCGCGAGCAGTCGAAACGGGGCTTTTGCTTATTCTGCACCGACCGAGATCAGGCAACGGATGTGCCTGGAGCTGGCCTCGTTGCGTCGGAAGTCGTTCTGCCTCGCTCTTGCCGACAGCTCTCGGATAGAGGAAGAAAAACCTCCCCTGAGATTCTTTTGAACAGCAAGGAGTCCTCGTCGGGGTGGCCACGCGAGCGGCGCTGGTGTGGCGTACAGGCCGCCCACTGTGTGCAGTGCGTGGGCGGTTTGAGCATGCGGACACAACGCGTTGTGCTGGGGTGGGGCAGCTT
>WGDQ01000152.1 GCA_015493185.1 Planctomycetaceae bacterium | reverse complement strand
GCGGCCGTCGCTGCCTCGCGGCCGGCTTGCCCGCTGGCTGTTGGGCTCAGAACCCGCGTAGCCCGCCCCCTGTGCCCACGACTGCCCCGTTCAGTCCGCTCGCTCCCTCTACCAAACAAACACGTTCGCCTGCCGCCTCAAACGCGCCCCAACATCGCTTACCGCTCACAACCACTGGCCAACGCGCCGCGGTAAACGTCGCACCGCCAACATCGCAGCAACCCCGCGTGCGACGACCCCTCATGCAACACACGCCAACCGCCATACGCCATACGATAAACGCCACACGACAGGTGTCTCGTCGCACGCGGCACGCGGCACACGGCAACTTAGTCGAGGGGCGCTCCACGCGACGAGCATCGCTACGGAGTCTCATTCGGGGCAGCCGTCGCGGCTTCGTCGTCGTCTTTCGGCTCATCGGTCGTTGCCTTGGTGGCCGCCCGCATCGCGGCCGACACCGCGGGCGTTGGCGCGAGCACCTCGGCATGCCGGGCCATCACTTCCGGGCGGCGATCGATCTTGTAATATCGCATCAGCCAGTAGGCGTGCAGAAAGTCGATCGCACAGTAGAGGTCGTTGGTTGGTCCTGCGGTCACCTCCCAAACAGCCCGTGGATTGCACTTCCAGTAGTAGTCGTCCGGTCGATAGGCATCGACCCATTGCGGCGCGTCCAGTATGTGTTCGCGACCGTGATAACTGAAGCGGTTCAGCTTGAAACGCCGCAGTTGCTCCACTCCGTTTACGGTCATTTGCTCCAAGCGGGCCCGCGCGGTGTTGGGTTTGTGGTCGATCACGCAGTCGAACACCTGCTGATCGCCGAGCACGGCCGCCCACATGAAATTGCAAAGGCTGTTGTGCTGGCCATACAAACGCTGCATGCTCCAGTACATCGTGCGGCCTAGCCGGTAAAGAAACCGGCAATCGAACACGCCGCTACGGTTGCGGGCCCAATCGATATCGAGCATCAATCCCACGAAGGCCGCATTGGTAACGTGGTTGCGGTCGTTCATGCCCTTAACCAGCGGACTGGCACCCACGCGCTGCGGTCGAATCAGGCTGCGCCACGGACGCTCGTAGTAAACGTGATACCGGTCGCGAAGCCGGCCGAACTCGCGTTCGATCGCGGCCCGTATCTTCGCGTCCTCGGGCGGAAAATAATGCCCCGCCGCCACAATCATGTAGGCCACTTGGGCATTGAACGGCACGCGAACCACACCCACCAAAGGCGTCAGGTCGCCGTACCGCGTACGCTGCCCATTGCGTTCGGTCAGATGATAGTCGTGCCGTATCACATGCCAAACCATATCGGCCAACTGGCGCCGCGCCATCTGGCGCGCTTCGGGCGGCAGGTCGTGCGCGGCCCGCATCATCAGCGTGGCGTAGCCTCCCACAACCTGATTGAACGTACCTTTGGCCGCATCCGAACGGTAGTAGTACACCTGCCCGTCCGGCGCCGTGTAGGTTTGCATGCCCGGCTCGGCCGTCGCCTTTTCGAGTGCGATGCTCCGTGCCAACAAACCCGGCTGACCGGTGACCTCGAGAAACAGTTCGAAGCCGCGCAGCAACGAGGCGATGCGCCGCAGCGTTTCGGCATCGCCCGTTGCCGCATACTTGTAGCTCAGCGCGGCCAGCAGCGCGCCGTTCCACGTCGAGGTATCGGGCCCCGGCACAAACACCGGTCGCTGCCCGGGTTCGTCAGCCAAGCGCACACGGTTGTAAACCTGCCCGGTGGGCGCCTGATGGTAGCGCCAAATCTGCCATTCGAAAAAGCGGGCCTTCACATCGAGCGGCACGTTGCGATAGCCGCCGCCGAAAGTCGCAATCACCCGCTGCCCATACGACCGCAGCGAACCGGCCGAGTCGTCGCCCGTGGCAGGGGGCTCGGGCCAATGCGGTGCCGACCCAACCTTTGCCGCCGTAGGTTTCGCCTCGGCAAGCGTCGCGCTCTGCGATCGGGCAACAACACACAACAAAACCGCGACCACGCCAACCGCGTGGCGGCAACGCCTCATGCTCGCTCTCCCGCAATCCGCTCGGGTATCAGTCGCACGACCAACTGCTCGACGAACGCGGCCAACTCGGCCGAAAGGGCCACGCCGTCGAGTCGCAACCGCAAGAAGTCGCGCAATCGCGACGGCCGACGCATCAGCACCCCCACGGCCGCACCCAAGCGACGCGTGGCGTTGGGCTGCCGGGCCACACGCTCGATCTCCGCCGGCAATGCTTCGTTCACGTCGTCACTGATCAGCCGTATGCCGAAACAGGGCAGTCGCATCTCCGCGCACTGCCGGGCGATGGCCCACGTTTCCATGTCGACCGCCAAGGCGGCATATTGACGGCCCAACACCGCCTTTTCTTCGGGCGTGGCAATCAAATGATCGGCCGTCAGCAGCCGGCCCACGTGCAACTGCCCCGATCGAGGAATCGGCATCGGACTACAAAGCGAAAGGTCAACCGTCCCGCCTTGCCGATCATCGACCACCTGCTCCACCACCACCCAGTCGCCACGGCGTACCCGATCGCAAAGGGCACCGGCAAAGCCCACCGACAACACAATTCGCGGCCGATGACCGGCCACCAGCGTTTGCAGCGCTCGCGAGGCGCACGATGTGCCAATGCCCGACACTGCAATGGCCACGTTGCGCCCGGCCATCAGTCCGCAGCGAATCGTGGACTTGCCCCGCACCACCGTCGACTGCTCGAGCCGGTCGCTCAAACCGCCTGCCTCGGTCCCGGTGGCAACAACGATGCCGGCGTCGCACTGCACCATGAGCGTCTCAAGTATCCCGGCCGGGTCGACAAAGTCTCAATAAAGTTGCCGCTGTACGGGTTCATTCTATTCGGTCCGCCAACCTGCGGCCACGCGATCCTCCAACCCAACGGCCCGGGCATGCCTCCGAAGGGGCATGCCTCCGAAGCGCCTCCCCCATGCAAGCGAGCACGCCCTTCGCCTAAAAAAACACCGAGCCGAAGCCACACTACCGTCCGGCAATTTGTTGAGAAACTGCTCTGTCGACCAGGCGCAACACCGGCGAGCACCGACAAGCGCAGCACGAATTCGCCGCGAGGAGCCACCCGAGAATCGTCGTCTGCGGCGGCGGCATTGGAAAACCGATATCGGCGGCGGAAACTTGAGGTCCGGCTGCCGGCCATCGCGCCGATGCTAGAGGCCAAACGCAGCACGCTCGGCGTCAGGCGTCAGACCATTTGCCACAGGGCCATCTTCAGCGAATCGCCCAAGCGGCGGTTCACGCCCAGCACGGCAGCCGGCTCGAAGCCGACGTGTACCATGCAGTGCTCGCACCGCGGGTCGTTGCCGCGCCCCAATTTGTCCCAATCGGTCTGCTGCACAAGCTGCTCGTAGCTCTCATAGTGGCCGTCGGTGATCAGATAGCAGGGGCCTTTCCAACCGCGCACGTTGCGAGTGGGATTGGCCCAGGCGGCACACGACAGATCGCGTTCGCCCCGCAAGAACTCGAGATAGATGGGCGAGGTATTCAATTTGAACCGTTTCAGCAGATCGCGAGCCTGACGAAACTTTTCATGAACGTCGTCGCGGGTCATGAACAACTCTTCGGCCGCCACAGGATTTGTCGCCTCGACAGCCGCATAGCCATACGCCGGCGAGAGCATGAACCCATCGACACCCAATTCGGTAAGGTATTCCAACAGCACGGCAATTTCGTGCATGTCCGTTTCTTTGTAAATCGTCGTGTTGGTGCACACGAGAAATCCGGCATCTTTGGCGGCCCGGATTCCATCGATTGCCGCCTCGAACACGCCTTCGCGCTCTACGGCCAGATCGTGCGACCGCTCCATACCGTCGAGGTGCACATTGAAAAAGAAACGGCTCGTCGGCCGAAAGCCTGCCAGCTTCTTGCGAATGAACATGCCGTTGGTGCAAAGATACACGTGTTTTCGACGCGCGAGCACCTCGGCCACAAGACGCTCGATCTCCGGATAAATCATCGGTTCGCCACCGCAAATGCTGACCACCGGAGCACCGCATTCGTCCACGCTCGCCAAACATTCCTCGACCGTCAGCCGCTGCTTGATCGTGCTGGCATATTCGCGGATGCGGCCGCAGCCGGTACACGTCAGGTTGCAGGCATGCAGCGGTTCGAGCATCAGCACCAACGGAAAGTGTGTTTCGCCGGCCAGCTTCTTCTTCAACAAATAGCTACCCATCGATCGGGTAAGCGACAGAGGAAAACGCATAGCAAACCTTTCCGTTCGCACCCCGGTTGTAT
>WGDQ01000151.1 GCA_015493185.1 Planctomycetaceae bacterium | reverse complement strand
GGTTAGGCAATTCCGAGGAAGTGGCGCAGGCCGTGTTGTTCTTGGCCAGCCCGGCGGCCTCATACGTTACCGGTCAGGTGTTGGTTGTCGATGGTGGAATGACCGCATGAGGTGCGGGACACAATGACCGCACGAAGTGCGAGATGATTAATGACATTAATGACGCGCGGAGCGGTGGAGTCGTTGCGTGCAAGTCGCACCTGTGTGTGGCCATTCAATGTCCGGCAGTAGCGGAAACAGGCGTGAGAAGGCAAAAAAGGCGCGTGTCGAACTGATGATTCGGCAACGAGCCGCCGCAGTGCGGTTTTTGCTTAATCGGATCGGGCATAGGTAGCGAAGGAAAAGGTAAAAGAGCAGTCCTGTTCGAGCGGTCGGCGGCAGCTCCTGGGGAGAATGCTAGGAAACGACCGTCGCCCCCCTGTCGGTTCGCATGCTTGCACCGGCGTCGGCTCATCGTATTTGATTTGGCCGTAGGCGGGTGGAACCGCTGCGATCCCCTCTTGTGGAGGGTTTTCTGTGGGGCGTGTGGCGGTGAGCTGTAGGCAGACACCAGAAGCCCGCAAGATGCTGAAATATGAAGATATAGACAGGCTTCGAAAAAGTCGCTATATCTTGAGCCGACCGGGGCGTGGTTTGTTGCCACGTGCGGTGGTGTATTGGTTTTTGATCACTTCCCAGGCCTCTAGGCTTGGTGTGCGTAGCGGATGATAGGATTCGGCGTGGCTGGATTCTCCGCAGTGCCTTGATTGGGAGGACCGAGAAGGTGGCCTCAGTCGCAGAACGAGTCATCGATATCGTGGCGGAACAGCTTGGCGTCAGCAAAGATCAGATCACGCCGGAGACATCCTTCGTGAATGATCTGGGGGCCGACTCGCTGGATACGGTTGAACTGGTGATGGAGCTGGAAGAAGAGTTCGACATCAACATTCCAGACGACGCTGCCGAAAAGATTCAAACCGTGGGGCAGGCGATCGAATATATCGACAAGGCTTGTCAAAGCTCCTAGCTCTCAAAGCACCGACGGCTGAGAGAGCAGCTCTCAGCGCGCTACCGTTGTGTTTCTTTTGCGTTTTTCATGAGCTTCGGTTATGCGCTTGCCGAAAGCGAGCGTGGCGTCTCGTGCAACGACCCTGGCTGGGTTTCGCTCCTGAAGGATCGGGTGGCCAGGCAGGTGTGGTGGTGCGATGATCCGAAGGAAATGGGCGTGAGAGGCGGGAGGCGTTTCGGCGGGCTCGGCGCCTTCGGTACGGTTTTGTCAGGGTGGTTTTTTTCCATAGTCTTCTAGCATACGGGGCGTCCCTTGGTTTCGACACAACGCCGTGTGGTCGTAACCGGACTTGGCGCCGTCACTTCTCTCAGCACAAAGGTTGAAGACCTTTGGCAGCGCGTTCTGCGCGGCGAAAGCGGAATTGGTTTGATCCGCACGTTCGACACGTCGGACTTCAAGGTGAAGTTTGGCGGCGAGATTAGTGATTGGTCCACGGACGGTTATCTATCACCCAAAGAAGCGAAGCGACTGGACCGTTTTACGCAGTTTGCCGTTGTGGCGGCGACCGACGCTGTGCGCGATGCCGGGCTCGATTTCGAGCAGGAAGACCGTTTCCGGTGCGGTGTGATTTTGGGTACCGGCGTGGGCGGTTTGCACGAAATCGAAACACAGCACAGTCGCCTGTTGGAGAAAGGGCCAGAGAAGGTTTCGGCCTTCACGATTCCTAAGCTGATGCTCAATGCCGCGAGCGGGCAGGTCTCGATTCTCTTCGGTTTGCGAGGCCCCAACGTGGCAGTGGCCACGGCCTGTGCTAGCGCAACCAACGCACTAGGCGAAGCGCTGAAGGCCATCCAGTACGGCGATGCCGATGTGATGATCAGCGGCGGAACCGAAGCGGCCGTGACGCCGATGGGCATTAGCGGCTTTGCCTCGATGAAGGCTCTTTCGGCCCGTAACGACGCGCCGCAGCAGGCCAGCCGTCCGTTCGACGCCGATCGCGATGGATTTGTGCTCAGCGAAGGGGCCGGCATTCTGGTGCTGGAAGAGCTTGAACACGCCAAGGCCCGTGGTGCGCGAATTTATGCCGAGATGGTGGGTTATGGCGCCAGCGCCGATGCGGGGCATATCACGCAGCCCGATGCAGAAGGTACGGGCGCGGCCAAGTCGATGGTGCGTGCTCTGAAAGATGCGGAGCTGAACACAGACGAGGTGGATTACATCAATGCCCACGGCACGAGCACGCCGTTGGGCGATATTGCCGAGACCAAGGCCATCAAGTCGGTATTTGGCGAGCATGCCCAGCAATTGAGCATCTCGAGCACGAAAAGCCAGTTGGGCCATCTTTTGGGCGCTAGCGGAGGTGTTGAAGCGATACTGGCGGTGCTGGCCGTAACCCACGGCGTGGTGCCGCCGACGATCAACCTGGAAAATCCGGATCCAAAATGCGATTTGGACTACACGCCCAATGAGCCTCGCGAGCGAAAGATCCGCAGTGCCATGTCGAACAGTTTCGGTTTCGGTGGGCACAACGCAGCCGTGGTGTTCTCGGCACTGCGTAACGGCTCGAAATGAGTGCCTTGGCTCTCCTTGGAACTTTCAGGGGGAATGGGCAGGATAGGCGCCCGAGGGGCGGTTTCTCTCCCCCCTGCCCTTTTCTGGTTGCTGGTTGGGCATTTGTCTGCAAGTGTGGCCCGTACGTCGAATGGCCGTTCTGCTCTGTCGCACGCTGTTCGAAACCCCGGCCGATCGGATCGACGCTGGTGCCCGATGAGCGAAGACACTTGCAGCTTTTGAAACGTCTTTTTCACTTTTGAAACGTGGCGAGCGGCCCGCGAAACGGGTCGGCGATCCATCTTGCCCGGTTGCTGGCGGCTTTCTATACTTCGCCACCCTTGAATTGGTGGCCGCTCGGGCTGGCGTGTCTGGCAGCATGGGGGCCTTTGGCAGCGCGACGTGCGAAGCCCGATTTTTTTCCTGAGAGGCTACGCGTGCCCGGCTTGCGCTGGCTGCCAAAGGGAGAAACTTCGCCCCTGAAAAACTGCTCCAGAAACAACGCTCGTTCTGAACAAGAACTGGCAAGAAAAACTGTGCTCATTGGGGCGGTGCTCATTGGATAGGAGCATCGCTACCGCCGCGGCGTGCGTGACGGCGCGAGCCGTTTATGCGAGATGCGGCGTCTGTTCTCGTTCACGACCCGGTGTGGAAAGACCGTTGACATCGCCTATCGGCAAGGAGGCCGACGGATGTTGCAAAAACCCGCGATCTTAATGCTGCTGCTTGCGACGGTGGCCCAAGCGGCCCCGCCGGCGCCTTCGTCGTCGGATGCTTCGCGGCGTGGTGCGTCGCAAGCCGACCGAACACGTTGGCGAAATGCCGATTTGGCACCGAAAGACCGCGAGCCGGCGACTTCCTCGGCGGGCACGCGTCGCACAGCGGCCGGACAACGCTTGCAAGATGTGCCGACGCGCGGACGGCGACCGATTGCGCGCGTGAGCACCGGCGACGGCACGCTGCCCAACGAGCACGGTCAGATATGGCGCGAGTACGACATTCGACCGTATACGCTGCGCGTGACATCGACCAATCGACCCGAGCAGGCCATTGTTGATTGGGTGTTGCGCGAGACGGGTTACGAAGCCTGGCACTCGGAGCCGTTGGCGATCCTGAGCCCCACACGTCGGACCTTGCGCGTGTATCACACGCCGGAAATGCAACGCGTGGTCGGGGAAATCGTTGATCGCTTTGTGAATAGCGAGGCGGAGACGCACGCTTTCAGTGTTCGCGTGGTCACGGTGGGGCATCCCAACTGGCGCACCAAGGTGTATCACATGCTTCGTCCGGTCGAGGTCCAAACCCCGGGCGTGCAGGCGTGGTTGACGGCGAAAGAGAATGCCTCGATGTTGCTGAACGACTTGCGGAAGCGGACCGACTTCCGCGAGCACAGTTCGCCGCATTTGCTGGTGAATAATGGCCAGTCGACCGTTGTGGCTGCCACGCGGAGCCGGCCATACACGCGCGACGTCTTATTGCGACCCGATCAATGGCCAGGCTTCGAAGTACAAATGGGGCAGATTGACGAAGGGTTCTCGATCGAGCTGAGCCCGTTGCTGTCGCTAGATGGCCAAATGATCGACGCGGTGCTGAAATGCAACATCGATCAGGTGGAAAAGCTGGTGCCGGTGATGATCGACGTGCCCACACCCACGGCGCCGCGGCAGCGCGTGAAGATCGAAGTGCCGCAGACAGCGCAGTGTCGGTTTCAGGAGCGATTTCGTTGGCCGACCGAATCGGTGCTGATTATCGGTTTGGGGATGGTGCCCAGCCCTGTGCCGAACGAAACGCGGGCGTTGCCGTTGCCGGTGCCTTTGCCGCTGGCCAGCGGACCGCCGCGGTCGGACCTGCTTGTGATTGTCGAGAGCAAGGGCAAGAGCGGCGAAGCACCCACGGTGACCCGCAATGCCAGGCGGGGCCGCGACAGCTACCGCGGGCGGTATTGATCGGCCCGGCCGACGCGTTCGGGCGAGACCGCGATTATCGCCGGAAGCCCGATTGCTCGATCCCTTTTCGGCTCGTTCCAGCGTGCCTCTTGCGAGGGCCGGCTGCCTCGACGGTGTTGCGCGCGACGACTAAAATACGCTCGGTCTTTATCGGAAGTGGTCGGGCAGCCTGCCCGTATGTGGGGCATGGTCGGCATATGGGCAGGGCCGAATCGGTCGCCGATACCGAGTGCCGCGTTCAGAGGGGGCCCTGTGGTCGGCCGCCAACGGGCGGCAGGTGGTGTGCCGTGAAGCCCCCAGCGCCGTTGCCTCGGTATGTTGCCGCCCATTGCCGTGTGGCTGTTGCGTGCCGTGTGGCTGTTGCGATTGCCCAGTGGTTCGAAGTGACACCTGATGTAGCTGAAAAGCGAGGATGATGCCGATGGGTCGTTCTGGCGGGTCCGATCGCCGCGTTGTGATTACCGGCTTGGGCGTGATCAGTCCGATCGGCTGTACGACCACGGCCGTTTGGGACGCCATCGAGCGCCGGCAAAGTGGCGTGGGCATGCTCGAGTCGCTGCCGGCTGATGCGCTCAGCGTGAAATACGCGGCTGAGGTTCGCGACTTTACGGGGGCGATTGGCGATTTCGGGCCACTTGAGGGTGCGCAAAAAAAGGCGGTTCGCAAAGGGCTGAAGGTCATGTGCCGCGAAACGCAAATGGGCGTGGCCGCGGCACTGTTGGCCTTGAACGATGCGGGCATTGAGCCGGGCAATCATCCGCCCGAGCGGGCGGGCGTTGTGTTCGGGTCGGACTATATGCTCTCGCTGCCGCAAGAGCTGGCATCGGGCATGCGCCTGTGTTCGACAGAAGATCGGCAGTTCTTGTTCGATCGTTGGGGCAGCGAAGGCATGCACGAGATGAATCCCTTGTGGCTGCTCAAGTATTTGCCCAATATGCCGGCGTGCCATGTGGCGATTTACCACGATTTGCGAGGGCCGAGCAACTCGATTACACAGCGCGAGGCCTCGGCCAATCTTGCCGTGGCCGAGGCGGCAAGCACCATCGCGCGAGGGCATGCCGATCTGATGGTGGCCGGGGCGACGGGCACACGCGTTCATCCCATGAAAACGTTGCACGCAGTGCAGCAAGAGGAAGTGGTGGCCAACGGCTTCGCCGACCCTACGCAGGCTTCGCGTCCCTTCGATCGCGACCGGCAAGGCATGGTGCTTGGCGAAGGGGGCGCCGCTGTGGTGCTGGAAGAGTTGCGCTCGGCAGAGGCCCGGGGGGCGACGATTCTGGCCGAAGTTGTCGGCAGCGGTGCTTCGTCGGTGGTGAGCCTTCACAACCGTGTGGCCCATCGCGACGAGGCGCTGGTGAACGCCATGCGTTCGGCGCTTCGACAGGCAGGTATCGACCCGGCCGATGTGGGGCATTTGCACGCCCATGGTGCGAGCACGCGCAACGGTGATGTCGATGAGGCACGGGCCATTAACAAGGTATTTGGCGATCGGGACAAGCCCGTGCCGGTAACCGCATCGAAGAGCTTTTTCGGAAACCTGGGCGCGGGCGGTGGATTGGTGGAGTTGATCATCAGCGTGTTGGCTTTGCAGCACGACAGACTGCCACCAGTGCTGAACTACGAGACGCCCGACCCCGAGTGCCCGATTCCAGCGATCGCTCGAGGCGACGAACCCGCCGGCGACTGTTTTCTGAACTTAAGTGTCACGCCCCAGGGACAGGCCGGCTGCGTACTGATTCGGCGAATCGATTAGCCGACAAAAAGCCGGGATGGCCAACCCAGCGCCGCCGTCGGGCCCGCTCATTTTCTTTTTTCTTTATTTTCTGCTCCGTGGGGCGATTCGGCTGTGTGGTCGGCGGCTTGCCGGGCCGGGGTGTCTGCCCGCTGTTCCACTGTTCGGAGTGTCTGCCCACTGTTCTGTTGTTCTATTGGCTCCTATTGGCGGCGGGCGATGGCCTTTGGGGGTGCCCGCCCCGTTGGGCCGAACACATTTGTTGGGCCTAACGCATTAGGCGGAGCTAAGCATTCGTTGGGGCTAACTCGCCGGTACAGGCAGGGCCGGCGTGTGGGGTGCAGGCCAATGGGGCTTCGACGTGAAACCGTTGAGGCGCGCAGCCGGGCTGCCGATCGATGCGTGGACGAGTGGCCGAAGCACAGCTCGATGTGTATGGTTGTATCGCATTGAGCGAAAGCGTTTCGGTACGGGTGGCCCGCTTGGCATCTTCTTGCAGCGATGACGGTTTATGGCGCGGGTAGTTCTTCAAGGCGTGTCGCGATTCTTCTCGGACGAGGCGGCCGCCGTGCGGCAGATCGATCTGGAGGTGCGCGATCGCGAGTTTCTGGTGCTCGTGGGCCCAAGTGGCTGCGGGAAGAGCACCACACTGCGCATGATCGCCGGCCTCGAGGAGCCCGACGAGGGCGAAATCTACATCGGCGATCGGGCGGTGAGCGGTGTGCCGCCCAAGGACCGCGACGTTGCCATGGTGTTTCAGAACTACGCCTTGTACCCGCACATGAACGTGTATCAGAACATGGCGTTCGGCTTGCAATTGCGTTATGGCAGCGGGTTGCTAAGGCGGCTTTTCTGGCGATTGGTGCGGCCCGCTTGGGCGGCTGAGCTGTCGCGGCGTCAGGAGATGATCGATCGTCGGGTTCGTGAGACGGCCAAAAGTCTTGGGCTGGACGGTTTGCTCGAACGGATGCCGGCCGACTTGTCGGGGGGAGAGCGGCAGCGGGTGGCGCTGGGCCGGGCCATTGTGCGCGAACCGGCCGTGTTTCTCTTCGACGAACCCCTGTCGAACCTCGATGCCAAGCTGCGCGTGGAGATGCGGCGCGAAATCAAACAGCTACACCGGCGGTTGCAAACCACGATGGTGTATGTAACTCATGATCAAGTCGAGGCCATGACCCTAGGCGAGCGAGTGGCTGTGATGCAGGATGGACAGCTTCAGCAGGTGGCCACGCCGCTGGAACTATACAGACGGCCACTAAATCGTTTCGTGGCTGGGTTTTTGGGCAGTCCGCCCATGAACTTTGTTGAGGGTGAATTGATCGAAACCGACGGGAGCTTCGTATTTCGTAGCGAAGGATTCACAACTCCGGTCGACAGGATGGTAGTGGAGCGGGTAAAACCATATGCTGGCCGACGGTTAACGTTGGGCGTGCGGCCCGAACACCTTCGCCTGGTGCGGCCGCTGGTTCCGACGCAGGAGGGCGTGTGTCCCGCAAACGTCGACGCCGTGGAACCGCTGGGCGACGCGGTGGTTGTGCACCTGAGTGTGGGGGCCGAGTCGAGGCAGGCGGGAGCCAAGGTCGGCCTGATTGCCAAGGGGCCGGCAGATGTGCCGGTGCGGATTGGAGAGCCTTGCGGAATCGCGATTGAATCGCGAGACGTGCATTTTTTCGATCCGCAGAGTGGCAAGAACGTTAGCCTGCCTGGCAGCGTATAGGTAAGTACAAGGTTAGGCTCTGTTTTTAGTGCCCTCCGGCCTTGGTCGTGAGGGTATGTTTTTTATACGGAGCGGGTGATTTTTTGCCCGCGACGGCGAGGCGAAAGAAAAAGATCGACCTAGGATGCCCCCCCGAGGCTCAACAGAGAAAGAACCACTAGAGGTAGGTAGCAAAGGTAGCAAGGAGAACAGAAAACAACGTTTACAACGTGCTGGTTGGTGCCTGCTGCCAGAAACGAGCCCGGTTGGACCGCGCATCTCGCCTTACGGTGCGGCGTTTTGCAGTTCGGATCACTTGGCTTGGGGCAAACGGACGCCGGCGCGACTGACAATTTGGTTTTTCCAGGCACCGAACATGCCGTCGGACAGACGGAAAGCGAGCATTTAGATGAACCCGAATGAAATCTTGCGGATCGTCGACACGATTCACCGCGATAAGAATATCGACAAAGAGATCGTTTTCGAAGGAATCGAGGCGGCGCTCGTCTCGGCTGCGAAGAAGCAGTACGGGGAAGACGAGGATATCGTCGTTCACATCGATCGCCAGGATGGTTCGATCCATGGCACGCATAACGGCGTTCCGCTCGATCCTGAAGAAACGATCGGCCGCATCGGTGCGCAAACCGCCAAACAGGTGATGATTCAAAAAATTCGCGAAGCCGAGCGCGACGCGCTCTACGAAGAATACAATCAGCTTCGCGGGCAGCTTGTGACGGGAATTGTGCAAAACTACCAGGGTGGTGCGGCCACCGTGGCGCTTTCCAATTGCGAGGCGATTCTACCCCGCGGCGAGCAGATTCCTGGCGAAAGCCATCATGCCAACGAGCGGATTCGGGCCACGGTGTTCGAGGTTCGCAAAGCCGGCACGCGCGTGAAGGTGATTCTCAGCCGGATTCGGCCCGAGCTTGTCATGCGGCTGTTTGAGCAAGAGATTCCCGAGATCGCCGAGGGCGTGATTGAGATCAAAGCCGTGGCTCGCGAAGCGGGCTATCGATCGAAAGTGGCGGTTAGTTCCAGCGATCAGCGGGTTGACTGCGTGGGGGCTTGCGTCGGCGTTCGGGGCAACCGCATCAAGAATATCGTGGATGAATTGGCCGGCGAGCGGATCGACATCGTTCGCTGGAGCGATGACATGCAGGTGCTGATTCCCAATGCCCTGCAACCGGCAGAGGTCGAGGAGGTGATTCTCTGCCAAATGCTCGGCCGGGCCATCGTTTTGGTTCGCGAGGATCAGCTCTCGCTGGCGATCGGTCGGCGTGGTCAGAATGTGCGGTTGGCCAGCAAGCTTTGCGGCTGGGACATCGAGATCATGACCCGCGAAGAGCTCGACGAGCAGATCGAGAACGCGGTGACCGGCTTCTGCGAGATCGACGGCGTGAGCGAGGAATTGAGCGAACGACTAGTCGGCGAAGGCTTTTTGACCTACGATGATCTGTCTGTTATCGAGCCCGATCAGTTGATGACGATGGGGAACCTGACCGCCGAGCAGGTAGATCACATTGTGGCGCAGGCCGAAGTGCGTGCCGAAGAGGCGGAGAAAGCTGCCGCGGAAGAGCGCCGCCGACAACGCGAGCAGGAACGGCTAGAAGCCGCCAAGGCGCAGGCAGCAGCCAGCGAAGCGTCCGAGTCGGCAGCCGGCGATACGGAACCGGAGTCGGCAGCCGGTGAGGCTGTGACAGAAGCCGGTGAGTCAGTGACGGATGAGGCGGGCGAAGGCGACGCTGAAGCAACGGCTGCCGAGGGCCAGACGGCCGCAGACGAGTCGGCTGTCAAGACAGCCGATCAGCAACCGGCAGAGTCGGAGCAACCGGCCTCGGCAGGCACTGAGGCTGTTGAAACAGCGCAGCCAGCGGCCGACGCGCCAGATGAAGCGGCCTCGACTGAGGCCGAAACAGCCCAGCCGGCCGAAAACCCGGAGACCGCGTCTTCGGGCAATGGCGAGGTTGTAGAAACCGAACCGTCGGATGGCGGTGAGCGTGCGGCGGCACCAGCCGCCGCTGCCGAAGAGGGTGAAATCGAGCAAGGCGGTACTGCTTCGGCCCCGCAGGAGCGATCGGCCAGTTCGCAAACTGGCGAAAGTTGACGTTAGAAGACGTGTTGGGAGAGGACTCGGAGGTGACCGTACCTTGTGCTTGTCGGCGTGGCTTTGTGTGAAGCCTACGCGTGCAATGACGAGCCTGGAAAATGGAGAATCCGGTCATGGTTTAGATTCACGACCCATTGGTCAGGTCGCCCAGGTTCCGCGCGCTACGCGTGGGGCGAAATGTGGGCGACCGAGGGAGAGTTTGTTTTGCCGGTACGCATTTACGCGCTCGCGAAAGAGCTGAAACTTGACAGCAAAGAGCTGGTGGACATCTGCGCCAAAGCGGGAGTCACGGGCAAGGGGTCTGCGCTGGCAAGTTTGTCGGACGAGGAAGTTGCGAAGGTCAAGTCGTTTTTGAGTGGCGGCAGCAAACCCTCGGCCGCGGCACCGACCACAAAGCAGGCCGGTCCGCGGGAAGCGGAAAAGCCCGCGGCACCGATCCGCCGCGACGACTACATTGCGCCGACCGGCACCACCACTCGCAAGCCGCCAACGTTGCCTAGCCGGCCCAAAGCGTCGGCCAAAGCGTCGGAAGGCAAGAAGAGTGGCGAGCCCAAGAAGGCGAAGTCCGAGGGAGGCAAGCCCTCGAGCCGTTCGGCGCCGGCCATCAAATTGGCCCCACTGCCGCCGACGACCTCTGAACCGCAGGCGGTGAAGAGCGACGAACCGCAGCCTCAGAAGCCCGATATCAAATTGCCCGCCGATGCGATCCGGGCGGGCAAAATCGGCAGCAAGCCGCTCTCGGAGCATTTGCGAAAGCATGAGCTGCGGCGAAAAGCCGAGCAAGACAAGGCCGCGGGAGTGGCTCCGGCTCGTGAAGAGACGACGATACCCCCAACCGGCAAAGAGAAAGAGGGCGAAGGGCGCACGCGCCGAGGTCGTCGACTGCCTGGCGAAGAGGAAGAAACACCTCGTCGTAAGGGGGCGGGACTCGGCGGACGCGAGCAGCGACAGCTAAAACGCAAACGAGCAACGGTGCGGCGGACCGACACGGATGAGGACGAAACTCCGGGTATTCGTCGTACCACGCGCAGCCGTATTCGCCGCACGGGCACCAACACCGCGGCCCCGCGAAAGAGCAAGATCGTAGTCGAATTGCCCTGCACGGTGCGGAGCTTTTCCGAGGCCATTGGCGTGCCGGCGCGGATGGTGCTGGCCAAGTTGCTCGGCTTGGGCACAATGGCCAATATCAATGCCGAACTGGACGCGGAAACGGCCGAGTTGCTGGCCGTGGAGTTGGGGGTCGACGTCGAACTGCGTGAGCGCGTGGCATTGGAAGACCAGGTGCTCAAGGCATTGGAGGAACAAGAAGACGCCCCCGAGACGCTCAAGCCTCGTGCGCCGGTGGTTACTTTTCTCGGGCACGTGGACCACGGCAAGACGTCGCTCTTGGATCGCATCATCGGTATCGATGTGGTGAGTGGCGAAAGCGGCGGCATCACCCAGCACATTCGTGCCTATCGTGTTGAGAAAGATGGCCGCCCGATCACGTTTGTCGACACGCCGGGCCACGAGGCTTTTACGCAGATGCGGGCCCGCGGGGCCAACGTGACGGATATCGCCGTGTTGGTCGTGGCCGCCGATGATGGTGTGATGCCGCAAACCGAAGAGGCCATCAGCCACGCGCGTGCGGCGGGCGTGCCCATTGTCGTGGCTCTCAACAAGATCGATCTACCGGGCGCCAATCCGGATAAAGTATTGCAGCAGTTGGCCGCCAACGATTTGCTGCCCAGCGAATGGGGGGGCGACATTGAAGTGGTGAAAACCAGCGCCGTGACCGGCGAGGGGCTGGACGAACTGCTCGAAACGCTGCTTACCGTGGCCGAGCTGCACGATTACCGCGCCAACCCGGATCGTCCGGCCACCGGCACCTGCCTGGAGTCGGAATTGCACGAAACCCGAGGCGTGGTTGCCAAGCTGCTTGTGCAGCGCGGTACGTTGCACGTGGGCGATGTGCTCGTGTGTGGCGAGGCGTACGGGCGCGTGAAGGCCATGTACGACACGCTCGATCCGCGTAAAACGCACGAACAGGCCGGGCCGTCGACGCCCGTGAACGTGACCGGACTGAACCAGGCGCCCGAAGCGGGGGAGCACTTCTACGTTTTGGACGACATCACCGTGGCCCGGCAGATTGCCGAGCGGCGGGCCGAAGAAGCGCGCAAGTCGGACCTCAGCGGTGCGCGACCACACGTGACGCTGGAAAACTTGTTCGACCGACTCGGCGGCGAAAAGGCGGCGACGCTCAATCTGATTTTGCGGGCCGATACGCGAGGCTCGATCGAGGCGATCCGCAAGGAGCTCGAGAAGCTTGAGCATCCTGAAGTGCAAATCAAGATTTTGCAGGCCACCGTGGGCGGTGTAACCGAAGCCGATGTGCATTTGGCGCACGCCTCGGACGCGGTGATCATCGCGTTTCAGGTTGTTCCCGACGAGGGCGCACGCGCGCTGGCCGATCAGTGGGGTGTGCAGATTCGCCGATACAGCGTGATTTATCAGGTGAGCGAAGACCTGAAAGCCGCCTTGGAGGGAATGCTCAAGCCAGAGCAGCGCGAGGTGGAGTTGGGCCGTGCCTTGGTGCTTCGCACCTTTTCGATCAGCCGTTTGGGTACGATCGCCGGTTGCCGGGTGCTTTCGGGCACCATCCAACGTTCTGCGAGGTGCCGGGTGATTCGCGACAGCCGCATTATTGGCGATTATCCGATCGAGTCGCTGCGGCGTGAAAAGGACGACGTGCGCGAGGTGCGCGAAGGCATGGAGTGCGGTATCAAGCTGGCGGGCTTCAACGACGTGAAAGAAGGAGACTTTCTCGAAGCGTATCGCGTGGAGGAAGTGGCCCGAAAGCTGGATTGATCCAGAGCACGCCATGGCCTGTGCCCGGTGCGTGTTGCGCCCGAACCATAGGTTTCCGCACGCGTTTCCGGGGCGTTCCGCCGCCGAGGCGATCCGATGTCGGCCGTAGGCAAACGGGCGTGGTTCTTTCTTCGAGGCTTGCACGGCCGATCAGGCGCGTCGCATCGGGACCGATCTCGTTGCCGGCGCCCGGTTGCGAAGCGAGCGGTCGCCTTGCGGAAAAAACGTTCGAGACGGTTCATGTTTTCCGTTGTCGGCAGACCAGATGATTGGCTGTTCGGGGGCGGAATAGCGGAATACCCGTCGATAAAAACCAGAGGAGCGGGTGCGATGTCGCCCGTGAGCAACGAGCTGAATGATGACGTCGCGTCGTGTATTGAAAGCCGCTGAAGCGATTCGCGAAGTGGTGGGAATGGCGATTCTCACCGACTTGAAAGATCCGCGAATCCAAGATGTGACGGTTACCTATGTCGAGGTATCGCCCGACATGCGGCATGCCAAGGTGCATGTGTCGGTGATGGGCGACGAGAAGAAGCAGCAGCTCAGCCTGCGTGGGTTGCAAAGCGCGGCGGGTTATTTGCAGTCGAAGGTCAACCAGCGGATCGACACCCGATACACTCCGAGAATCGCCTTCCTGCTGGATCAGGGCGTGAAAAAATCGATCGAGGTCAGCCGCATTCTCAACGAGGTGTTGCCACGCGACGAGCCAGCCGGCGACGAAGCGGTTGAGGTAGAAGCAGACGAGGCCCCCGAGACCGACGGTGCCGATTCGGCCGCGGGCACTGAGAACGCGAGCGTCGAGAAGAAAGAACATGGTTGACAAGAATCAGACCAACAGGTTCGGTGAGCTGAGCATCGGAAAGCGGCCGAGAATAACGGACCACGGGGCGTTGCGATCAGGGCGATGAAGGAGAAGGGATTGGCCAAGGCTGACGGCCACCGCCGCAACATTTCGAAGTCTCGCAAATCGCCGCGGGGTCGTTGCCCGGGCATTTGGGAAAAGGCGCGGAATGCCGGTGTTCTAAAGGTCGAAAACTCCTAGAAAACAGATATAGCAGTCGTATGGCAAACATGTCGCGCACCGCAATATTCAGCAAAATTCACAAGGTTCTCAAGAAGCACTACAAGCCGGTGCGGCCGAACCTCGATCGGCCCGTGCTGGAACAATTGCTGTTTGCCTGTTGTCTTGAGAATGCCCACTATCAGCAGGCGGAAGAGGCGTTCGAGTCGCTCAGCGCTACCTTTTTCGATTGGAACGAAGTGCGCGTGAGCACGCTGAGCGAACTGGCCGAGGCGATGCAGGTGTTGCCTGAACCGGCTGAGGCCGCCAACCGTTTGAAACGGGTTTTGCAGAGCACGTTCGAGTCGATCTACGCCTTCGAGCTCGAAGACCTTCGCAAGGAAAATTTGGGGCCGGCCGTTGCCCGGTTGAAAAAGATCGACGGTACGACACCGTTTTCGGTGAACTACGTAGTGCAAACATGCTTGGGCGGGCACGCGATTCCGATCGATCAAGCGGCCTTCGAAGCACTGCAAATCGTGGGGGCTTTGAGCGAGTCGGAAGTCAAGGCCGGCCACGCGCCGGGGCTCGAACGCGCCATTCCGAAAACCAAAGGTCTGGAATTCGCGTCGCTGTTGCATCAATTGGCAGCCGACTTCGCCGCCAATCGTTATTCGTCGGCCGTGCATAAGATTCTGCTCGAAATCGAGCCCGAAGCGAAAGAACGCCTGCCGCGCCGCACACGCAAACGACCGGCCAAGGCAGCGGCGAAAGAGGAAGCCGAAGCGGCCTCGAAGGCCAAAACTGCCAAAGCGAAGGCGGCGACCAAAAAGGGGGCTGCGAAGAAGCCAGCGGCCAAAAAAACGGCCTCGACGGCCAGCGCCTCGAAGCGGGCTCCTACAAAGAAAAAAACCACCGCCAAAAAAGCCAAGGCAACGCCGAAGAAAAAAACCAAAGCCAAGACGGCGACCAAGAAAAAAACGCACACGTCGCGATTGTCGAAACGCAAGCCGCGCTAACGGATGCGGTGGGCGTGGCATGTGCGGCTGTGCCGCTGGGGGCGCGGAACAACTTGCGGCATCGCCGCACGAGGCACCGTGGTGCGGAGATTCGCGCTTTTTCCAAAGCTGTAGCGATGGCAACGCCCGAGCGGGTCGCCACGTGGCCGAAGGCCAACTCGCGCGGCCGCCGACCGCCTTGCAGGCTAAAATATTAGCAGCTTTACCATAGGGCGGCCGTGGGCATCGCCGAGCGACGGACACGGGGTGTTTGCCACGTACACAGCGCACCTTTCCCGTGTGTGGTGGCTTTTCTGTGCGGGCGATGCCACGGGCTGCTCGGGGGTGGCCGCGAACAGCGGGTGGTTGGTTCGTAGTCGGCCGGGCGAGTCGTGCGAGGTTTCTTTGGTTCGGCATCAAGGGCATTGAGGGCGGCAAGACGGCATCGGGCAGTTCCCTGACGTGGCGAATGCGAAGCGGGTGACGCAGGTGCCGTGTGCTAAAGGTTGGAGCAATCGGATGCAACAGGCTGCGCGTCGACGTAGATGGTGGCTCGTCTGTGCCGCGATGCTGTGTGGTGTTGCCATATGGGCTCTACGGTGCTCGCCGGCAGCCGCCGCGGCGGAGCGCGCTTCGAACGACGTGGGGCCCTTGGTGCTCGATGATCCGCTCGAACCGCTCGACCCCAAGCAGCGGCGCGACGAGGCCGACGAAGATCATCTGCGGGCGCTCACTTTTTTCGGGCTCGGGCGCGTGGCACAGCAGCGAGACGATTTTCCTCGGGCGCTGCGGGCCTACGAGCGGGCATTGCGATACGATCCAAGCGCACGACTGGCGCTCGAAGAATTGCTGGCCATTGCCATCAGTCTTGGGCGAATCGACGAGGCGGCCCGCTACGTATTGCACGCTGAATGCGTGGAACCGAACGATGCGCTGCTGCTACGCCGTCTGGCATCGCACCTGACGGCTGAAGGGGCATTCGAAACCGCGCTAGACCTGTACGACAAATCCGTCGTACTACGGGCCGGGAAAAAGCCGACGGTCGACGATGTGGTGGTTGCCTTTCAGGCCGGAAAACTGGCATTGGCCGTGGGGCGTGAAGCGACGGCGGAAAAGCATTTTCTCGCTGTCTGGGAGGCGCTCCGCGATCCAAAGCAGTACGGGATCGACGACCGCGTGCGAAAACTGCTGCTGAGCGATGCGGCGAAGACGTTCGAGCTGTTTGTCGACAGCGAATCCGGGCGTTCCCGATCGCCCGAGAGCCGTGGCTATCGCTTTTTCGCCGAAATCGCGATCGATGCCGAACAACCGGCTGCAGCCCGAGCAGCGCTGCAGCGCGTGTGGGGCGAAACGCCGAGTGCCGCAGAGCGGGGTTTCGACGAAGCCCGCTTGCTGCTTCTGGAAGGGAAAGTCGAAGAAGCGCTCGCGCGACTGACCGAATACCTGCAAACAGGCGACCATCGTTGGGGCGCCGAGCCCTACCGGCTTCTGGCCATTTTGCTGGAAAAGCAAAAAGCGCCTCGCCAGCAGTTGATTGCACGACTCGAAAAGCTGCATGCGTCGCAGCCGGACAACGTGGCGCTTACCTACGAGCTGGCCCGCTGGTATTACGAGCAACAGCAATGGGAAGAGGCACGCACGCTGCTGGAAAAGCAGCCGAAAGATAAGCTGGCATTTTCGGCCTATCAGCAGCTTGTGGGCATTTATCATCGTGAACGTGAAGCCGACAAGTTGCTGGAAACGTTGGGTCACCTGTACGGCCGCATCCGGTCGTTGGCCGTCTTGGGCGACGAGGGCAAAGCATTGGTCGACGATGAGGCGATGGTCACGTCGTTGATCGATGCCTTGTCGCAGCATGGCCAGAACGAAGATGACCAGCAACCGGCCGCGCTGCGCGACAACATGCGGCAGGCCGTGGCCGATGTGGCATTGGCGGCCGGACGGGTTGACGAAGCCCAAGCCATATTTGAACAGTTCGCTGAAGGCTTGGACAAAGAAAAACGCGGCGCCGCGATGCTCGATTGGGCCTTGGCGTTGATGGCCGAAGAAGCCTATGCCGAGGCGAGCAACGTGCTGCAAACGGCCATGCGAGAGGGGTTGCTCGACGCCGACGCGCCGGAACCCTACTATTATCTGGCCGGTGTGCTGGAAATGCAGGGACAAACCGATCAGGCCGTGGAAGCAGCGCGGCAGGCGGTTCGGCTTGCCGAGAAGAAAGCCGAAGCGTCAGGCAAACCTAGTGAGAGTTACTACCGGCTGCTGGTACGCGAACCGTGGGTGTTGTATCACGCCAATCGGCTGGATGCAGCCGCCGACGGGTATCAGGCCATTGTGCGGCAGCTCGATGGCGACTTCAGCAGCCGCGTGATTCGCGCTACGGTGCGCGATGCGAAGATGGCACTATCGAACATTGCGGCCTTGCAGTTCGACGAAGCGGCTTCGGAGCGTTGGCTGAACGAGGTGCTCGACGAGTTTCCTCACGATCCTAGCGCGCTGAACGATCTGGGTTATCTGTGGGCCGACCGCGGGGTGCATCTCAAGCGGGCCCTGCGTATGATCCAAGAGGCCGTTGCAGCCGAGCCCGACAATGTGGCCTATCGCGACAGCCTGGGCTGGGCGCTCTTTCGGCTCGGACGCTATCACGATGCGCTGATCGAGCTGGAGAAGGCGGCGGCAGGCGAAGACCCGGATGCCGTGATTCTGGATCATTTGGGAGATGCGTACGCAAAATTGGATAAGCCACAGCAGGCCCGCGAGGCATGGCAGCGGGCGCTCGAGGCTTTTGAACGAACCGGCAACACACGGCATGCCGAGCGCGTGAAAGAGAAGCTCCGCCGGCACCAGGCGGCATCGGCCGAAAGCACGGAACGGAGCGGCACCTCGGCGGCCAAACCAGCGACGAATTCCAGCACGGCGTTGCGATCGAAACCGGTCGTCGGCCAACAACTTCAGGGCTCATGATCGCGGGGGCCTCGCGCCGCTGTGTGTGAGTCTCCGACTATGTTGGCGACGGCAAACGCATGCCGCGCGTGATCTGGAAAAGGTCTGGAAAAGTGGCCTGGGAGCCGTTGTCGGGAAGAAATCAGCCAGTTTTTGAAAGAACGTGCGAATCAGGCAGTTGGCGGCGATTCGCGTTTTCAGTTCGACACTTTGTAGCACAACCAACATCAGGAGTATTAGCGGTAGTATGGCAGGTCATTCTCATTGGGCGGGTATCAAACACAAAAAGGCCCTTGTCGACAGCAAGCGAGGAAAGCTTTGGAGCAAGCTTTCCAAAAGCATTATCGTGGCGGCGAAAACCGGTGGCGGCGATCCGGCAACCAATCTGAAGCTGCGCTATGCGATCGATGCGGCCAAGGCCGTCAGCATGCCGAAGGACAACATTCAGCGGGCCATTAAGAAAGGCACCGGTGAACTGGAAGGGGGCAACCTGGATGAGGTCTTGTACGAAGGCTATGGCCCCGGCGGGGTGGCCATTTTGTGCGAGGTGCTGACCGACAATCGCAATCGAACGGCCGGCGAAATCCGCAAGTATTTCGACTTGGCCGGTGGAAAGCTCGGTGCCACGAATTGCGTGGCGTGGATGTTCGAGACCAAGGGGTTGTTGCTTATCGATCAGTCGAAGATCGACGAAGACTCCTTGATGGAACTGGCGTTGGAAGCGGGCGCCGACGATGTGAAAGCGGGGGACGATAAGTTCGAAGTCACCTGCGAGCCGAGCGCGTTTCAAGACGTCAAAGCGGCGTTGGTCGAGCGGGGCATCGAACCCGACGTGGCCGAGATTGCCCGACTGCCGAGCACGACGGTCGATCTCGATGTCGAGACGGCCCGCAAAGTCGTCAAGCTTTTGGAGAAGCTGGACGATCATGACGACGTGCAAAGCGTATCGACCAATTGCAACATTCCGGCCGAGGCAATGGCCGGCTGATCGAGGCCGCCGCACTCGGTTTCAATGCCCGGAAGCGACTTTGAAGACACCTTCTGGGGAAAGCCGCTTCAAGAGCCGAAGACGCTGCGCGTCGCATAACCCATACAGGAGTGTGCAAGCGCGCAG
>WGDQ01000150.1 GCA_015493185.1 Planctomycetaceae bacterium | reverse complement strand
TGTGAGCGGCTTGCCGGCGCGGATTGGGGAGGCCGGGCGGGGCGGTCGTGCTCGGCATTTGGAACAAAAGAGAACAAAAGAGAAACGCCCGACGCGGAACGTTGTTCTGCGCCGGGCGTTTTGGAGGGGGGATTTGCATTTGCCGATGCGGTGCCCCACCGTGCCCATCCGGTGCGTGGCGGGGCACCGGTTTCCATGCTCGACCGGGTCGGCCGGCAATCAACCGCCGCTCGAGGCGCCGATAGCCGCTTCGGGCTGTTCGACGCGGCTGAGGACGAACTGCCCGTCGCGGTAGTCGATTTTCACCGTATCGCCCTCGCGGTATTCGCCACGGAGCAACTCGGCGGCCAGCGCGTTTTCCAGCTCGTGCTGGATGACGCGTTTCAGCGGGCGAGCACCATAAACCGGGTCGTACCCCTCTTCGGCAATGGCGTCGCGGGCCGCCTCGGTGACGACGAGCGAAATACCCTGCTGCTCCTCGAGCCGGCGTTCCAACCGTGCGATTTGCAGGTCGACAATCTGCCGAATCTGCTCGCGATTGAGCGGATGGAAGACGATGATCTCGTCGATTCGGTTGAGGAACTCGGGCAACAGCCGCGACTGCAACACCTCCATGACGGCTTTGCGCATTTCTTCTTCGCTGCCGCCGCGCTGGGTGATCTGCTGGATGACCTGGCTGCCCATGTTGCTGGTCATCACGATGATCGTGTTGCGGAAGTCGACCGTGTGGCCGTGATTGTCGGTCAGGCGGCCATCGTCGAGCACTTGCAGCAGGATGTTGAAAACGTCCTGATGCGCCTTTTCGATTTCGTCGAGCAACACCACCGAGTAGGGCCGACGACGGACCGCTTCGGTGAGCTTGCCGCCCTCTTCGTAGCCCACGTATCCGGGAGGCGCCCCGATAAGGCGGCTGACGGAGTGCCGCTCCATGAACTCGCTCATGTCGATGCGGATCATGGCGTCTTCGTCGTCGAAGAGCACCTCGGCCAGCGCCTTGCAGAGCTCGGTTTTGCCCACGCCTGTGGGACCGAGGAAAATGAACGAGCCGATGGGCCGATTGGGGTCTTGCAAGCCGGCACGGCTGCGGCGGATGGCGTTGGCCACAGCGGTGACGGCCTCGTCCTGACCGACGACGCGCTCGTGCAGCCGCTCTTCGAGCTTGAGCAGCTTTTCGCGCTCCGACTCCATCATGCGAGAAACCGGAATACCGGTCCACGCGCTGACGACTTCGGCGATTTCCTGCTCGGTCACTTCGCGACGCAACAGGCGCCGTTCGGTGCGTTGTTTTTCGGCTGCCTCCTCGGCCTCTTCTTCGGCCTCGATGCGCTCGCGAAGCTGGCGCCGTTTGACATCGAGTTCGTAGAGCCGTTGATACTCTTGCTCGCTGACGGGCAATCCGGCCGACTGCTTTTCCTTGATGGTGGCCTCGAGGCGCGTGAACTCCAGGTCGAGCTTGTCGAGCTCCTGGCGCACCTCTTGGATGTCGCCGAGGCCCATTTTCTCGGCTTCCCACTGCTCGCGCAGTTCAGCCAGTTTGCGTTTTTCCTCCTCGATCTCCTGCTCGATTTCCTTGAGCCGCTCGCGGGCCGAGGCTTCGGTTTCGTCGGCCAACTGTCGGGCGGCCAGTTCGAGCTGGCGCAGGCGGCGTTGCACTTCGTCAATTTCCGTGGGCACGCTGGCCAACTCCATGGCCACGCGGGCCGCCGCCTCGTCGACCAGGTCGATGGCCTTGTCGGGCAGATAGCGGTCGGTGATGTAGCGGTGCGAAAGCTTGGCCGCCGCGACGAGGGCCGAGTCTTTGATTTTCACGCCATGATGGGCCTCGTAGCGGGGTTTCAGGCCGCGGAGAATGGCAATCGTGTCTTCAACCGACGGCTCGCCCACATAAACCGGCTGGAAGCGGCGTTCGAGGGCTTTGTCTTTCTCGATGTGCTTGCGGTACTCGTCGAGCGTGGTGGCCCCAATGCAGCGCAGCTCGCCGCGGGCCAACGCGGGCTTGAGCAAATTGGCCGCGTCCGAGGCGCCCTCGGCCGCGCCGGCGCCCACCACCGTGTGCAACTCGTCGATGAAGAGGATGATCGTCCCGTCCGACTCGGTCACTTCGCGCAGCACGGCCTTGAGGCGATCTTCGAACTCGCCGCGATATTTGGCACCGGCGATCAAGGCACCCATGTCGAGGGCCACGATGCGCTTGTTTTTCAGGTTTTGCGGCACGTCGCCCTGCACGATGCGCAGCGCCAACCCCTCGACGATGGCCGTTTTGCCCACGCCGGGCTCGCCAATGAGCACGGGGTTGTTTTTCGTGCGTCGCGAAAGCACCTGGATGACGCGGCGAATTTCTTGATCGCGTCCGATAACCGGGTCGAGCTTGCCCTGTTCGGCCTTGGCGACCAGGTCGATGCCGTACTTTTCGAGTGCTTGGAATTTGTCTTCCGGGCTTTGATCGGTCACGCGTGTGGTCCCCCGTAGTTCTTTGAGTACTGTCAGCAGGTCGTCTTCGCGAACGCCGTTGAGTTGTAGCAGGCGTTGTGCCTTGGAATCTACCTTGGCAAGGGCCAGTAGCAAGTGCTCGGTCGAGATGAACTCGTCGTGCATCGTTTCGGCTTCGCTCATGGCCGCTTCGAGCACCTGCTGCAATGTCCGCCCGATGCCGGGACCGCCCGTGGCACCGGAGACCTTCGGAAACTTGTCGAGCTCCGAAGTGATCATCTGCTGGAGCTGGCTTTGATTGACGCCGATTTTGTCGAGGATGGGCCGCACCAGCCCCTCGTGGTCTTCGAGCAGCGCCGCCAAGAGATGCAGCGCGTCGATCTCCGGGTGCCCTTTCTCCTGCGCCAGGCTTTGGGCACGTTGTAGCGCCTCTTGCGATTTGATGGTGAGCTTTTCAAAGCGAAATGCCATTGTCGCGATTCTCCTTTTTCGCCGGCAGATGGTTGGCAGCCAAGCCGCTTACGGCAAGCCGGCCGACCGATGGCGTGTGGGTTGTTTTTCGTTTGTGATTCAGTTGGTGTTTTGCTTCCGGTGTCTCGGCTCTTGGAAGC
>WGDQ01000149.1 GCA_015493185.1 Planctomycetaceae bacterium | reverse complement strand
CTATGCCTACTGGGAGAAGTATCTGGACTACATTCTGCGGCCCGTGACGGTGAAGACATCGAGCGGCAAAAAAGGCGGCGGCAAGAAGGGGGGCAAAAAGGGAGGTAAAAAGGGCGGCAAAAAAGGTGGCGGCAAGAAAGGTGGCGGCAAGAAAGGTGGCGGAGGAGGCGGCGGGCCGAAGCCTCCGAAACCTCCGATCGGCCGCTTTGTGCCGGCTGAGAATCCGCTGATGTTCGCCGCGGCGCGAACCGATGTGGGGCTGCCGCTCTGGTCGGTCGGAAACGATGGCGCGTTGAACACACAGCTTGCGATGGCCCCGCCGGTGGATTGGTCGGTTTGGGCACCGGCCGCGGCCGCGGTGACGGCCAAACCGGGCACACCGCCGAACAATCGAGGGCGTTTGCCACCCAAACAAGATGGCGATCGGATCTACAAGTTCAACAACCCGAACAAATCGACCTTTCCTAGCGCGCGAAGCCCGAGCTACTTGCGAAACTACATCGGCTATGTGACCTACGTGCAATTCATGATGGATCACGGCCGCGACTTGCGACCCGTGGGTAGCCAATACGTGCCGCTGTCGACCAACAGCCCGTATTGTCCGTATCACAATGAGGACACGGCCGGGGGAACATTTTCGTTTCCGCCTCGCGAGCAGCCGATGCACGCGGCCCGACGGGCGCTGATTGCGGCCTTGCAGGTGGTGAAGGATCGCAACGCCTCGGTGCCCGACGCGAATCAGCGCGATTGGGTCTCGATCATCACGTTCGACAAGGTCAACTCGGGCAGCCCACGGATTGTGCAACCGCTGACGAGCAACTACGACTTCGCCATGCAATCGTGCACGACATTGCAGGCGGTGGGCGATAAGCGGGCCACGACCGCCACGGAGGCGGGCATGGAATTGGCCCAGCAGCACATCCGCTCGACGCGCGATGGCGGTGTGGGCCGCGCCGGGGCGAACAAGGTGGTGGTGGTGCTGACCGACGGTGTGCCGAATCTTTACGTGAGCAACCCGGCCGACGTGGATCTGTACATGCGAGAGAACCCGAGCAGCGATTTCTACAACACGGGCGAATACTGGAAAGACGCACCGTTGATGCGGGCCGCCCAGATGCATTCGCAGAGCTGGCAGCTATTTCCCGTGGGCATTGGGTTGGGAACGGATTACGACTTCATGGACCGCATGGCCCGCATGGGCGGCACGGCCAATCAAGATGGCCAGAGCCCACGGGGCAGCGGCAACCCGGCCGAATACGAGCAGCGCTTGACGGCCATTTTCGAGGCCATCATCACGAACCCGCAAGTGCGTTTGGTGCAGTAGCCGTTTGATGCAGCGGGCACGAAGGCATGCACGCCACACAGGGGGCGGCGCAGAGGGCCGTTGCCGGCGGCACCGCGAGCCGCATTGGGTAGAAAGGCACCGCGGGCCGCGCGCGAGGGAGCGGCGGCTTGTGCGGCGAATGGCAGATGCGCGGCCGGGCTCATTGCGACTCGGCGCTTAGCGAGGCCTTGATGGCCGCGACGGCGTCGTTGAGCTGATCGACCTGCGCGAGCAACTTTTTACGGCAGGTTTCGGCCCGCTTGCGGATTTTCTGGTTGGCGTTTTCGATGGTGGTGGTGGCCGCGAGCACCTCGTCGAGCGATTGGGCCTGCTTTTCGACGGCCAGCACGGCGCGGTTCAGCTTTTCGAGATCGGCCGATTGACTGCGCTGACGGGTGGCCTCGCGAACGCAGAGGGCCCGAGCCAGCGAGAGCGCAACGCGCAGGTTCAGGTCGGTGGTCTGGTCTTCGGCATCCCAAACGACGAAGACGTCGTTTCCGTAACGCAGCAGGGGCTCCAGATCGGGCGGGGCGGTTTTGGCCGAATAGACGAACAGCCCGACCTGGGCATCGCGATTTTTGCGGGCCCGCTGGATTTCGTCGCGGGCGCTTCGCAAATCGCGATGTTGTTCTTCTTTGGCTTCGATTACGATGCGGGCCTCGGGCGTGGCGCTTTCAGGCCCGAGCTCCACGACGGCGTCGCCCGTTTTGCAGTGGCGAATGGAGCCGGTGGTGTGGGCCGTGTGAATGGCCTGATCGCCGGAGCGCTGGGCATCGCGCGAGACGAACTCGTAAACGGCCTCTTGAAACTCCAGACCGTGGCGTGTGGAACGATCGGCCTCTTCGCGGCGGGCGACAAGCTGGGCCAGCGTTTTGGTCACGTTTTCCTGGAAATCGCGATTGGTTTTGCTGTGGCGTTCGAGTATGTCGAGCAGCTCGCGTTTGAGCCGGGCCAGGGCCGAGTTTTCGTCGTCGAGCGTCAGGTGGCTGTGAATGGCCTGATTGGTGTTTTCGAGCATTTTTTGCAGCCGCGAGAGGGCCGACTGCTCGTTGTCGAGCGAGAACTCGTTGGTGATGGTTCGCTGCGCGCGGTCGACGTTGCGGACAAGCCGCGAGAGGGCCGACTGTTCGTTGTCGAGCGAGAATTCTTGAACGACCTCGTCGATGCGGTTTTGAAGGGCTTCGGTCAGCTTGCCCTGATTGTCGGATAGTTCGCGGACGAGCCGCGAGAGGGCCCCCTCTTTGTTGTCGAGCGAAAACTGGCTGAGCACCTGCTCGCGCTGTTGGCGGAGCTGCTCGGCCAGCGTTTTGTGCATGGCGGCCAACAGGCCCCGCGACTCGTCGGGGCTGAGCCATTGCATCAGGGGGCTGTTCTGGCCGAAGTGCTCGACCAGCGTGCGGCTCAATTGCGAATCGTCGCCGGCAATCTGGCGGCGGATCAATTGTTCCAGCTCGCCGTCTTTCTGGATGAGACGGTTGACACGCTCCTGAAAACGGCCGCTTTCGGGATCGAAGTATTCCTTCAGGCAGTCGGTCACGCGGGTGTGAACGGAGCGGGCGTGTTCGTCGAGCCGATTGGCCAACGTGACGAGCAGGTGTTCGCTTTCGCGGCGAATCGATTCGGCGTCGATCTGGCCGCGGGCCTGACGCATGGCCAACACGCCGATGCGCAATGCCGCCAGAGCGAAATCTTCGCGCGGCGGGCCTTCTTCGTATTGGCAAAGCGCGGCAATCACGTCGGGGTCTTTGACCGTAAGCTCCAACTCCAGACTGAACGGCAATGTTTCGCCCTGGTGGTCGGTGCCCAAGCGGTCGGGGGTCGACGGGCTGTTGGCATGCGTCATGGCGAAATTCCTTTCTGCGCAATGAAGCGGTTGGGGGGCGGTGTGCGTGGCGGCCCGCAATGCCGCACGGGGCGGCACCGATGCGCGGGGCCGCCGGAACGACACGGCGCGGAGAACAGGTTTCAGCCTAACGGGACCGGGGGTGATTTGTCGAACGCCTTTGCGCGACTGGGCAGGCGTGGTCCGACCGACCTGGTGGTTTGGGTAGTTGGGAAGGGCGAAACCAGGGGCCGCGGCACTGAAGCGATACTGAAGCGATGCTGCGCGAGCACCAGAAAAGGGAACCGGCCGGTAAGCCACGAAGATTTCGGCAATTTGGCGATTCGGCCTGAACGCGCGAAGGAAGAGATGCGTGCGGCCCAGGTGCCGACACCGCGACCGAAGCGTCTACTTGCCCGCACTGGTTGGACATTGCCACCGATGATGGGCACGCGGGCCAAACGTCGGAAGAGACGCGGGGCTGATGCTCGTGGCCCCGATTGCCGGCAACGAGGGATTTCGCAAGCGGGGGTGATTTTCCGCGGCAGGCGATCGAGATTGGTGATGTGATGGGGTGGTGTGATGAAACGTGGAGGGCAACGGAATGCGGCGCGGGCCGACGGAGGATTCGTTTCAGCGGCCGAAGGGATCATCGTCTTCGGCGGGCGGCTCGTCGTCGGCTGCCGGCTTGGCATTGGCTTCGCCTGCTGCGCCGGCTGCCGGGGCGGCGTTGTTCCGGTTTGCGGCGTCGTCCGATTTGCCAGATGCGGCGGCGGGCATTGCGGTGGGC
>WGDQ01000148.1 GCA_015493185.1 Planctomycetaceae bacterium | reverse complement strand
GTATGAGGTACCCTGCGGGGCGTTTGCACCCTACTGGCTGGCAGGGCCGGCGCGACCCCTATTGTAGGGTTACTGGGTGGCCGAATGCTAGGAGCCGGTGCCCCCCGTGAAATAGTCGCGAAACTGCTCGCGGAGGGCCGTTTTCAGGAATTTGCCGGCTGAAGTCTTGGGTATTTGCTCGACAAACTCGACCGTATCGGGCAGCCACCACTTGGCGAAGTGGGGCCGCAAATGCTCGATCAGCTCATCGGCCGATGCCGATTGCCCATCTTTCAGCACCACCACCGCCAACGGCCGCTCGTCCCACTTAGGATGCGCCACGGGAATCACGGCCGCTTCGGCCACGGCCGGATGGCCCATCAAGGCGTTTTCAAGGGCTACCGAGCTGATCCACTCACCGCCCGACTTGATCACGTCTTTGGCTCGGTCTTGCAGGTGAACGCACCCGTCGGGCTCGATGGCCACGATGTCGCCCGTGCGGAACCAACCGTCGTCGGTAAACGAGTCTTGCGCGTCGGGCCGGTTGTAGTAGGCGCTGGCAACCCAGACGCCGCGCACCTCCAATTCGCCCACGGTCTTGCCGTCCCAGGGAATCAGTCCTTGCTCGTTGCGGCCGCGCACTTCGACGAACGGCACGGGCGGGCCTTGTTTGGCCATGCGCGAGAATTGCTCAGCCGGCGGCGCATCGCGCAGCTTCGAGGGCAGTGTCGAAATCGTGCCCAGCGGGCAAAGCTCCGTCATGCCCCAGGCGTGAACGATTCGCAGGCCGTGTCGCTGCCAAAATCCCTCGATCATCGCACGCGGCGCGGCCGAGCCGCCGACCACCATGGCCCGCAGTGCGGAAAGATCGTAACGCTTGGGATGCTCGTCCAGTATTTGCAGCATGCCCAGCCATATGGTGGGCACACCGGCGGTGAGCGTCACTCGTTCTGAAGCCAGCAGGTCGAGCAAACTCGATGGATCGAGATGCGGACCGGGAAACACCTGTTTCGATCCGACCAGGGCCGCCGCATAGGGCAACCCCCACGCATTGGCGTGAAACATGGGTACCACGGGCAGCACCGTGTCCGACTCGGACACGGCGAGCGAGTCGCTCAGGCATGTGCCCAACGAGTGCAGGGCCATTGCGCGGTGCGAATAGAGCACTCCTTTGGGCCGACCGGTGGTGCCCGACGTGTAACACATGGCGGCCGCCTGACGTTCGTCCAGGTCGGGCTCTTCGAAGTCCGATTCATCAACCGAAGCGAGCAGTTCTTCGTAATCGATGGTGCCCTCGGGTGCGGCACCGCCACGGGTGGGAATCCATATCACTTTGTTCCACGCGACCCGATCGCGAAACTTCTCGAACAAGTCCCACAACGTTTCGTCGACGAGCACGAAGCGGTCTTCGGCGTGCGAGGCAATGTAGGCCAGGTCGTCTTCGTGCAGCCGAAGGTTGAGCGTGTGCAGCACGCCCCCGGCACACGGAATGCCGAAATACGCCTCCAAGTGCTGGTAATGGTTCCAGGCGAGCGTGCCCACGCGGTCGCCATCCGTCAGGCCTAGCTTGCGCAGTGCCAAAGCGAGCCGCCGGGCACGGCTTACCATATCGGCATATTGGTAGCGATGCAGGCTTTTGTCGGGCCGTTGCGTGACGATTTCCTTCTCGGCGTACAGCGAAGCCGCGCGCCGCAGAATGGCGGGAATCGTCAGTTGATAATCCATGATGAGCCCGTCCATCGTTTTTCGTTCCTCATCGAAAAGGAGCCAGGCGCCAGGGCCGCTCGGCGATACGACGCTTACAGTCGCTTTCGATCATCGTCGGGCCGAACGGTCCGGCGATGCCGTCGATCGCCCCCCGGTGCTCGCGAACGAACCGCAGCGTGGGGGGGCTATCGGGCCGCTGTGCCGGTGTTCTGAAAAAAACCGCCCTGGATCAAAGCCGACGTTGGGTTTGCAGCAACCGATTTCTGCCGGCTTCCCACGATGCTGTCGTTCCGCCGGACCGCAGCTAGTGTGAGATGGATCACATTTGCAGTGGGCGGTTGTGGTGGGCTGAATTTTATCGTACCAGTTGGCCGAATCCACCGTTCGGCCTCGTTTTGGTAGTGGCCAGTAGTGGCCAGATGAGCATCGGTATCGCGGGGGGCAGGCTGAGCAGGTATTGCTCCATCGGCATTTGCGGCGCCGACGGTGGGCCACGACCATGCGCCGCGGATGCGTTGTGGCATTGCGAACCGCTGACCAGCGAGTTGTTTTCGCCCGGTCGGCTGGCTAGCATGCGGTGGAGCCACGGCCGCCGGATAGGTTGCACCAAGGCACAGTAATCGGCCCGTCGGCACACAGGCTGCGGCAAAGCAACCGACGTACCAGCGGATGAAGTTGCCGAATCGGCTGCCGAAGCGCTGCTGTTTGGTTGCGGTATGAAAGGGCTGTTGCTCTTTGCGGCGGGCAAGGCGCATTCGCAGCTGTGTTCTTGCCGACGAGCTTCAATTTTTCTTGCACATAGCCATTAGG
>WGDQ01000147.1 GCA_015493185.1 Planctomycetaceae bacterium | reverse complement strand
GTGCCAGAGTGGCAACGCCTTCGGCGAAACGTTGCCGGTATTCCTCGCGCGAGGTGCCCATGGCAATGGGCACGTTGAGCGTGGTTCCGCGTCCGGGGCCTTCGCCCACTTCGTCGGCCGCGCCGGTGCCGGGGTAGAAGGGAAAACGGTGGATGGAAAAGAAACCGACGCGCGGCTCGGTCCAAAACGCCGCCTGCGTGCCGTTGCCATGATGTACGTCCCAATCGACGATCATCACGCGATCGAGCCCTAGTTTGTCGATTGCCAGGCGAGCGCCGATCGCCACGTTGTTGAACAGGCAAAACCCCATGGCCGAATCGCGCAGCGCGTGGTGTCCGGGCGGACGAACCAAACAGAGCGCCGAGGTCGCTTCGCCCGACACGACACGTTCGACCGCATCGCACACGGCACCGGCCGCCATGATGGCCACATCGTACGAGGCCGGCGAAACCACCGTGTCGACCTCGATCCGACCGCCACCGGCCAAGGCAAACTGGCGGACGCGCTTGACATAGTGGAGATCGTGGACCGGCGCCAGTCGGTCGGTCGAAACGGCCGGCCATGCAGGGCGCGGGCATTGCTGCCAAAGACCGCTGCGTTGCAGTTGGCGAACAATGGCCTGCAACCGCTCGGGGCGCTCGGGATGCGAGCCGGTTTGGTGCTCGAGAAAAATGGGATCGTAATAGAGCAACGTCATCGGACCGTCTGCTCGTTTGAGGAGGGCGGGCAACCGGAACGCGGGCCGCGCCGGGAGAGTCAAAACCTCTTAATATCACACGGGTTGGCGTTGAAATGCCTATCCGTCCGGGAGCGCCCCTGGCCCGCCGGTTCGTGGCCTGCAGCCGACGACCGCCACCCCATGCCGGTCGCAGGGATCGCTTGACATTGGAGCCCAAACGGTGGTAGTGTAAAGATACACAAGTGCTTACGATAAAACCACTTGTCGCCAGTTTTCTAGCCAGTCGACCAGGCATCGGCGTCGCAATTGCGTTGTGTCCGTTCGATGCATCGGCGCGGCGCGAACAGCGTGGCCTGTGATGGGGTGGGAGGGCCAATTTTTCGCGCAGACCGCGCTCCGCTTGGCAATCGAAACAAAAAAAGACGGCGTAGCGGACCAAGGCGGAGCTAATAAAAACGAGACCAATCGAGCGTAGAGCAACGTAAGAGAAGAAGACCTCGCAACGCCACAGAGGTTGCGCCGCCGCGACGCAGAGGCGTTTCGCCGCCCGGTTCGCCACAGGTGGTGGGAACGGGCGAATGAAACAAGGCGGCCAGCGGACCGGCTTGTGCGACGGGGCTGGCGAAAACTGCTTGCCGGCTTTGCCAAGCTGGGCGGTGTGGGCTGTGGAACCGGAACAGAGAGGATTGAAGGCCTTGGATGGGCTATCTTATGCCATCGTCGGACGGCCGATTCGATCGTCGGCCATGATGAGAACGCCGATTCGTACATGGTGGTGTCGTATGCGCGCCCCATCGACTGCCAGATTTGGCTGGCCGTACGTCGTGTTGTTGCTCAGCGCGATGGCCGCTGGTTTGCTGTACGGGCCAGCACAGGCCGTGGCTCAAGGGGGCGATGGCCAGGCTCAGCAATATCTGGAGATACGCGACGTTGACCCACCATCGCGCAACGAGATTCGCGAACTGAAAAGCGCGATGCGCAACGGCAGCATTCCCAACCGGGACATTTTCCAGCGGTGGTACACGTATCGCGTGGCTGAGTTCACGTGGCCCGAGAAACGCAGTCAATTGCACCGATTGCGCACGGCCCTCTTTCGGACCGATTTGCAACAGGCCAACGACGATGCCTACAAAGCGTTGAACGCTTTTCTGCTTGATAAGATGCAGACCATCGCCAGCGACGATCGGTATCATCCGGCCGTGCGTCTGAACGCCGTGCTGATTCTCGGACAATTGGACGCGGAAAAGCCGGATTTCTCGGGCAGGAACTTTGTGCCGCTGCCCGAGGCGTTGCCTCCGCTGCTGGCCATTGCAACGGCCGAGACCAAGGGGGCGATTGGCGACACGCTGGCCGTGGGGGCGCTGAAGGGTATTTTGCGGCAGGTGTCTGCCGAGCGCAAGGCGATCGACACCGATCAGCAAAAAAATATAGCTCAAGCCATGTTGGCCCTGCTCAAACGGGCCCGACTCCCGCATCGAAATGCGGCCGTCGACGGTTGGATACGCCGGCGGGCGGCCCAGGTGATTCGCGTGCTGGACGCCACGGGTGGGGAGGTGCCTACGGGCGAAGTTGTCGAGGCGCTATTGACGATGGCGGGCGACGAAAGCCTGTCGGTTACAGTACGGTGCGCGGCCACGGAAACGCTGGGCCACTTGAAGCTGGCCGATGTCGCGCAACAGATCGATGCCAAGGCGTGGCTTACCCCGCTGGCTAAGCTGGCCCACGGCGTGATGCAGGAAGAATCGTCCGTGGGGGCCATGGTGTTTTACCTCGAATCGATTCAAACCGCGCTGCTGGGGCCTGAGAACAAGGGAGGCGGACTTACCACGGTTGCCCAAGGCGATGTGGCCACACAGTTCAAATCGCTGGCCGAGCACATCGACAACGTGGTTCAGCAGCTTGTGCAGTATGGCATTGACGAACCGGATCTGCCCGAGGACTTCGAAGAGATGCAACGCGAGTTCGAGCAGTCGATCTCGGCCATGTTGGGCCCCGAGAAGGTGATGGTGGGCGAAGACGTGTCGCCTCAGGCTACCACGAAGCGTTGAGTTGCGTCTCTCGGCCGCGGCCAGGACGGACGCGGCGTGGTGTTTATTTCCGTGGCTTATTCGGGTAGGCGTGGTGTGCCCTTGGGCCACGCCGGGCAAATGGAGTTGCCTGCTCTTATGTCGCAAAGCTTGCGATTGCTGCTGCCTTCATGCGTGTTTGGCGCTGCGCTCTGCTGCGCGAGCGGTTGCCACGGGCCGGTGCGTTTTTCTGATTCGGCAAGCGTCACGGGCGTTCAACCCGCTGCCGGAGAGGACGACCAGGCGGCTTCATCAAAATCAGAAGCCGACGCTGAGGCAGGCGATACCGATGGCCAACCGTCTGCAATGCCATCGAGGGGCAAGAACGACGGTTCGGCAACCGCACGATCGGCCGCAGACAAGACCAAGGACCCGAACGGCGCCGAGCACGATTCGGACCCACTGAGGGCGGCCCTGGCACTGGATGCGTGGTATCGGCAGCCGGGCAGCGAGAAGCGGCCCGCATGGCGACGACACGAACCTGTATGGCGACACCCCCGACTCGCCGAATGGCTTGCAGACGATCAGGTGGAGCCCGACACGTGGCGGCGCTATCTGCACGACAACGACCCGGTGGTTCGGACCAATGCGGCCATTGCTCTGGCCCGAAGCGGAGCGTTGCGAGACATCGGGCCGCTAGCGAGCGCAATCCGGCAGCGGGAGCTTCGTCTTGAACAACGTCTGGCGGCGGCCGAGTCGCTGGCACGTTTGCCCGCCGATCGTCGTCTGGCCGAAATCGAGCGGCTGCTCGACGAGTTTGGGAAACCCGAAAAACACCGTCGGCGATATGTTGCCGAGTTGCACGCAGCGCTTTTGCGCGGGCTGGCGCACGACGGCCTGGCCCTGAACGATTCGCGGCTGCTAAAGGCCATGAACTCGGAGTGGCCCGCAGTGCGCGCGGCCGCGTTGGAAACCTGGGCTGCGGCGGCAACAGCAGAAAACCGCTCGCGGCCCATAGCGGTGCCTGAGCAAGTGCTGTCGGCCCGAGAAGATCGTGACCCACGCGTTCGTCGCGCTGCGCTCGAGGCGCTGGCCGCTTCGGCTACGGCACAGGCCCGCGAGGGAATTGAAGCCGCGCTCGACGATCATGATCTCGGGGTGCGGCGCACCGCGATCGTGGCCTTGGGACGGCTGGCCGCTTCGGGCGACGCTGCGAAAACGCTTGCGAAGCTAAATACGATTTTGAGGGAGGGGTCGGAACTGGACCGTATTGCGGCCGTCGAAGGCCTGGCTCAGTCCCGGCAGTGGGAAGCCCTGCTGCGTGCGACGGACGATCAGGCATGGCGCGTGCGACGCGCCGTGGCGATCGCGCTAAGGCAGATCGAGTTCGGCACGCATCCGCCCGCCGTAGTAAGCGAAATGTTGACACAACTGGTAGGCGACGCCAGCAGCCAGGTGCAGGCGGCAGCGGTGGAAACACTGGCAGGCTGGCCGATCGAAGCCGCCGGTCCGATACTCATCGAGGCCCTGGAACGGTCGGGGTATCATGCT
>WGDQ01000146.1 GCA_015493185.1 Planctomycetaceae bacterium | reverse complement strand
TGCTTCCTCGTAGCACCGAGCACGTGGCAATACGTTGCGCGAATCCATGGCCGGCACCTGGCTCACTGTGGCTTTCACGCGCGGATCGCGGGCGGCGGCATAAATGACATGGCCGCCCGAATAGCTGCTTCCCCAGAGCCCGATGCGATCGGTGTCGCACTGCGGCTCGGCCTGAATCCAGTGGATGGCGTTCAGTAAATCGGTGGTTTGGTCGATCGGGTCGACGACCTCGCGCACTTCGCGCACTTCGGCGGTGAACCGTCCGTCAGAACGGTCGTCGGGCGGCGGACCCGTGAGAATCACTCGCGAGTCGCTCGCGCCCCAGCCACGATAGTCGAAGGTTAGCACCAGATAACCTGCCCGCGCAAACACCACGGCATCGGGACGCAAATGGGCGGCTGTGCCTCCCCAGCCGTGCGACATGATAATGGTGGGCAATTTTTCATCGGCCGCGGCCTGCTTTGGCGAAAACAATTCGGCCGCCATGCGGGTGCCTTCGCTGATAATCGTCGCATGGCGAAAGCGGATGTCGTCGGGCGGGCGATACGGCCGCTTGGAACGTTGAGCATGCGCCGCCGACTGCACGATCAGCATGGCGAACATTGCGAGAATCGCCCAAGCGACGATGCGCGGCAACGTGTGGCACAAGCGAAATGACATGAGTGAGAGGCCTCCATGATGGGCGGTCGGCCGCGCCGCACGGTGCTGCGGCAACCGCAGATCGTGTCGCGCGTGGCAACCGCTGCGCGAATGATTCAGGTAACGTTTCAGGCCATCGCTTCGCTCGGCAGGCGTGCCGCTCGAAGCCCGTCGTCGCTGGTCAGAGGAGCTTTGCCGATTGCATCGAGCAGCGACGCGGCCCGCATTTGTGGTGCCGTCTTCTCTCTTTTCTTGTTTTTCCTCGCAGCGCTTTTCGTGGTTCCGTACCGCTGCGCTGCGGCGAGAACGCCTGCTTGCCCACGCCGTATCGTAGCCAATACCGGCACACATTCCCAAATACGACCGTGATTTGGTGGGCGACGTTCGTTCGAGGAAAAGCCGCTGTTTTTTCAGCCACGCGACTGTCGAACGCAAGGGCGCCGCGATATGCTGGAAAGTGGCCGAATCGGGCGCGGGGTGCCCAGAGCGAGAAAGGATCGGACTTCATGACATTGCTGTTTCGCGGGCTGCTTTTGTTGGCGGTTGTCGCCACGGTTGCCATTGTGTTTGGAATGGGATGGCGGGCCACACGCGTGTTGGCCGATGACGCGCCCGGCTTGGGAGTTGGCGAAAAGGCGCCCTCGTTCGCGCTCAAAGACCAGCACGGCAACGTGCGGACGCTGGACGAATTCCTGAAAAAGGGCAAGGTGGCCTTGGTCTTTTTCCGCTCAGCCAGTTGGTGACCGTTCTGCATTCGGCAGTTGGTTCAACTGCAAAAGGATCTGGACAAAATTCGCGCCACGGGCACCGAAGTCGTGGGCATCAGCTACGACTCGGTGGAAACATTGAAGAACTTTTCCGAGAAGCGAGGCATCGAGTTCCCATTGCTTTCCGACGAAGGCAGCAAGACGATCGATGCCTATGGCGTACGCAACCAGAACGTTCGCCCCGGATCGAAGCAAGATGGCATCCCGCATCCCGGCACGTTTTTGCTCGATTCCCAGGGGGTGATTCGCGCCAAGCTGTTCATCAAAGGCTACGTCAAACGGCACTCGAATAAGGCGCTGATCGAAGCCGCCAAGAAGATCAAGTAGCCTCTCAAGTAGCCTCAGGCGAGATCAGCTTTGTGCGGCGAGAAGATTCGCGTGGCTCGACGGTGACGATGAGGTCGGTTTTCGTCCGATGCGTGTTTGGGATTTACACTGCCATTTGAGCAGCCTGCCCGGGCGTACGCCGCACGAGCGAATGGCCGCCCTGGTCGAATACGCCGACCGGATGGGAATCGAACGGCTATTGGTTTTCATGGGGTGGCCGTTCAAAACCGATCCCTCGGCTGCGGAGGTTCGGCGCCAGAACGATCAGGTGCTCGAGGCGCTTAGCCACTGGCACGATCGCGCGCTGGGGTTGGCCTACGTGAGCCCGCGCCATGTGGAGGCCAGCCTGAGTGAAATCGAGCGGTGCGTTGTCGACGGGCCGATGGTGGGCATCAAACTGTGGGTGGCCCAGCGAGCGGGCGCACCTTCGCTCGATCCGTTGGTCGAACGGGTCGAGCAAATCGACGGCCTGATTTTCCAGCACACCTGGCTTAAAAGCACCGGCAACCTGCCGGGCGAATCGACGCCGGACGATTTGGCCGAGCTAGCGCGCCGACATCCGCAGGCACGCTTTGTTTGCGGTCATGCCGGTGGCGACTGGCAGCGCGGCATTCGCGCGGTGCGCGCCGTGCAAAACGTTTGGCTGGGGCTCGGTGGCTTCGATCCTACGGCAGGTGTTGTAGAAATGGCCGTTCGCGAGTTGGGCGCCGATCGGGTGCTGTTCGGCAGCGATGCCGGCGGCAGGAGCTTCGCCTCGCAGTTGGGAAAGGTGGTGGGCGCCGCGATCTCGGACGAGGCGCGGCAGAAAATTCTGGGAGAGAACCTTCGCGAGCTGCTGCGGCCGATTTTGAGGCGAAAGGGAATGGGGCTGTGATCGACTGCCAGGTGTATTTCTCGAAATGGCCCACGCGGCACCTGCCGGACGACACGCCTGCTCGGCTGGCGGCGCGGCTCGAACGTTTCGGTGTTCGCCAGGCGTGGGTTGGCAGCTTCGACGGCCTGCTGCACAAAGACATGGCGGCTGCCAATGCGCGATTGGCCGAGGCGTGCCGCAAGGCATCGTCGGTCGAATGGGTTCCCATCGGAACCGTGAATCCGACGTTGCCTGACTGGCAAGAAGATTTGCGCCGTTGCCAGCAAGAGCACCAGATGCCCGGCATCCGCCTGTTTCCCGGCTATCACGACTATCGGCTCGACGACGAGCGATTTCGGCGGCTGTTGCACATGGCGGCCGAAGGCGGGATGGCAGTGCAGCTTGTCGTGAAGATGGAAGACGAGCGAACGCAACATCCTATGCTGCGAGCCAAGCCGGTTGACGTGACCGGCCTGGAAACGCTGGTTCGCCAGACGCGTGGCTTGAAGCTGATGGTGCTCAACGGTGCCAATCGCGGCCTGCGCCCCGAGGCCATCGACCGTTTGGCACAAACCGGTCAGGTGTTGTTCGATATCGCCATGCTCGAAGGTGTGGGTGGCGTGCGAAAGCTGGTAGATCAGATCGGACACGACCGAATTGTTTTCGGATCATTGGCTCCGCTGTTCTACTTCGAGGCAGCGTGGCTCAAGCTGAAGGAGTCGCCGCTCAGCGGTGTGCAGCGTAGGGCCATTTTGCAAGACAATGCCCACCGCTGGCTGAGCAGCTACCGGAAGTCGTCGTAATCTTAAGAAGCCGATGAGGCGGGCAGGCTGACGCGCCACGTCAGGCTGAGATTTCCCATGCTCAATGTGCTTCGCGATGCCAGGCCAATGCTGCTGCGCGTATCGAAAGCATGCGGCAGGGGAAAAGTTCCGGGGGCCAACACCGTGCATCGCTACGCTGCCAGCGATCGGGCAGCACGCTGTGCGATGGAGTGAAACAGACGCTGCCGAAACCAGCTTTTGATGATCGCGCAAGGTTTCAGCGCGGTGTTGCGAGCAGGTAGGCGATCAAGTCGGCCATCTCGCGTGGCGTGATCTTTTGCTCAAGGCCTTCGGGCATCAGCGATGCGCCGCTGCTGGCAATCACGTCGATCTGGTCGCGTTGGATCGTATCGCGCACGCCTTCGGCCCGTTTGAGCGTGAGGCTGGCAGCGGTTTCGGTTTCGATCAGTCCGGTCACGATGCGGCCATCGTCGAGCGTGATGACGTAGTTTGTGTAATTCGGCGATACCTCGCGGTTGGGATCGAGGATGTGAACGAGCAGCTCTTCCGGCGTTCGCTGCTGTATGGTGGAGAGATTGGGACCAACGTGATGCCCTTCGCCGTTGAGTCGATGGCATGTGGCGCACTGCTTGCGAAACACTTCGTGGCCGGCCGAAGCGTCGGCCTGTTGGGAAAGCTGTTGAAGATAGCGTGCGATGATCTCTTCGCGCGAACGGTTCGAGGCGGTGGCCAACAGACGGGTTGCCCGCTGGCGAATTTCGGCGTTGCGGTGTTTTTGCAGCACCTGACGATAGCGCGACGGAATGTCGGCTACGGCAATCGTGCCCTTCTCCACCTCGCTGAGAAGGCGGTTGATTCGGTCGGTTCGGCGGAGCATCGCCTCGAGCATTTCTCCGCGAACCGATGGCGTGGCGGCAGGCCAGTGTTTCAGCAAGATTTCGACAACTTCCGGATTTGCGTGAGCCGCTAAGG
>WGDQ01000145.1 GCA_015493185.1 Planctomycetaceae bacterium | reverse complement strand
GTCGGACGAGCGCCTGCTGGAGTACGATCCTGACTGGACCGACGAGCAGGTGATAGAGTGGGACGGCAACTTCACCTGCGAGGGAGAGCTATTTCTGATCTGTAGCGAGCGCGAGGTGTTCATCGACGAGTATCGTCGGGTGCTCGAGGAGCACATGGGCTTTCGCGGACTAACGCCCGGCGGCAAGAAGAAAGCGGGCGAACAGCAGGCGTCGTGAAACGGTTGTGGCCGTAAACGGCAAAGCGGCCACGAACGCTTGTCGATGGTGACAGCGGCGCTACTTCGCGAGCAGCATGCTTTGCGGTGGTCGCGCTGGGCGAGCGGCCGTTTTGCATTCCCCTACAATTCGATTCCCGGGTGGCTGCCGCATGGTGTCCGCGCGGTGCTGGCCGTGCAAGAAGATGCGTTCGGGCACGGTGCAACGCGAAGCGGTGCGTTCGGTTGCGATCCGTTGCCACCCGTTGCCAGTAGTTGCGATCGGAAAACGGGCCGCGGCTTTTCGGCACCTGCCGTGCGTACCGGCACGCGGGAACGCGTTGCCAAGGGGTGGTTTGGTTCTTTTTCTTTCGTTGGATGAAACCGTAACAGGACGAGATGATTCGATGACCACGGTGCGTCGCGAAACGCTGGAAAAACTGGCCCGGTTCGACACGCCCACGATCTGCAATGTGATCGAGCTTTTCAACGTGCGGCCGAGAAACCAGGGCTATATGGATCATCGTATTCGGGCCAACTTTCCGGAGCTGCCCCCGATGGTGGGCTTTGCCGCGACGGCCAGCTTTCGCAGCGATGCGCCGCCCGTGGGAGGCGACGTGTATGCAAGCCTCGACGAGCAGGTGGCGCAGTTCGCCGAACTGCCCGGACCGGCCGTGGTGGTGTTTCAAGACTTGGACGATCCGCCGGTGGCCGCCACGTTCGGCGAGGTGATGTGCTCGACCTATCAGGCGTTTGGCTCGGTGGGTCTGATCACTTCGGGCGCGGGCCGCGACTTGGAGCAGGTGCACGCGCTGCGTTATCCGGTGTTTACCGGGTCGACGATTTGCTCGCACGCTTACTGCCACATTCTGCATGTCGGAGTGCCGGTACGTGTGGGCGGGCTTACAGTGCACTCGGGCGATTTGCTGCACGGCGATGCCAACGGCGTGACCAACATTCCGCTGGAAATCGCCGCAGAAGTGGCCGACATTGCGGGCGACTTCGTGGCGGCCGAAGACATCGTGATGCGCTACGTAAAGCAGCCGGGCGAAAAGGACGTGAAACGGCTGGCCGAAGTGCGCAAGGAGTTTGCCGCCGTGGTCGCCAAACTGCGCGAGCAAGTAGAACGCCGGCGCAGCGACTGACCGCGAGGCCGACGATTCACCCATAGTGAACCGGCCCGTCTCGGCCGGGCTGGCTGCGCGGCGCGTTGCCGCGGCGTGCTTTTTGGCTTTTCTGTGAGATTGCCGGAGACTTTGGCCGATGATGTTTCGCTTGCTGCACAGATGCCGCGTCACGAGGCGCCGGCTTGCTGAGTTTCATCGCGTGCCGCGTTGGGTGGCGGTGGTTTGGCTGGTGTCGTGGCTTAGCAGCGCGGCGTGTGGGCCGCTGACCGCGGCCGATGAGTGGCCGCAATGGCGGGGTCCGAATCGCGACGGTGTGTGGCGCGAAACAGGGCTTGTCGAGCGCTTCGAAACCGAGCAACTACCGATCGTGTGGCGGGCCGAAATCGGCAGCGGCTACAGCGGACCGACCGTGGCCCAAGGCCGCGTGTATGTGATGGATCGGCTCGTGAAGCCCAAACAAGTGGAGCGGGTTCATTGCTTCGACCGCAAGACGGGCCGGCACCTTTGGACGCACGAGTACGATTGCCCGTATGTGGGCATCAGCTATCAGGCCGGACCGCGGGCCAGCGTGACGATTGACGAGGGCCGGGCCTATTCGCTCGGCACGATGGGACACCTGTTCTGTTTCGATGCCGAGAGTGGCCGGGTGCTGTGGCAACGCGACATGCGGGAAGATTACAAGATCCGCATGCCGATTTGGGGAATTGCCGCCTCGCCGATCGTGGTGGGCGAGTTGCTCATCGTGCAGGTTGGTGGTCAGCCCGACGCCTGCCTGGTGGCGCTGGATCGTAAGACGGGCCAAGAGCGCTGGCGGGCACTGGAAGATCGGGCTTCGTATTCGTCGCCTATCCTGATCGAACAAGCCGGGCGACCGGTGCTGGTGGCCTGGACGGGCGGCCATGTGGCGGGCCTGAACCCACAAACCGGCGAGGTGTATTGGAAATATCCCTTCCCGCCCCGGCAGATGGTGATTTCGATTGCCACGCCCATTGTGCGGGGCGAGCGGCTGTTCGTCACGTCGTTTTACGATGGCTCGCTGATGCTGCGCGTGCCGCGCGACGAATTGGCCGTTGAGCTGTTGTGGCAGCGGGCCGGCAAGAACGAGCGCGAGACCGACGCCCTGCACTCGATCATCAGCACGCCCTACATGAAGGGCGACTTTGTGTACGGAGTCGACAGCTACGGTGAGCTGCGCTGCCTCGATGCCGCAACGGGCGACCGGATTTGGGAAAGCCTGGAAGCCACGCCCAAGGCGCGATGGAGCACGATCCACATGGTGGAAAACGGCGATCGGATGTGGATGTTCAACGAACGGGGCGAGTTGATCATCGCGAGGCTTTCGCCCGAGGGTTATCAGGAAATCAGCCGCGCGAAGTTGATCGAACCGACGCGCGAGCAGTTGCGCCGCCGCAACGGCGTGTGCTGGTCGCATCCGGCGTTTGCCTACCGGCACGTGTTCGCCCGCAACGATAAAGAAATCGTGTGTGCCAATCTGGCCGCGCGGGCCGAGCAGTAGCCGAAAACCGCAAGTAGCGCGGCCGCCGGTTTCTTCGTTTTTTTTCTTCAACCGCGTTTTTCTTCGCACGCGCTTTGCTTCACGCGCGGCGCACTATTGATTGCGCCAGAAGCCGGGCACGAACAACACCAGTATGGCAAACAGTTCGAGTCGGCCGAGCATCATCAGCCAGGTGAAAAGCAGCTTGGACC
>WGDQ01000144.1 GCA_015493185.1 Planctomycetaceae bacterium | reverse complement strand
GCATAAAAATTTCCCAGCGAAAGATCGTACGCGATCAGTGGAACCGTGAGGCGACCATCTTGCGAAAGCCAGCCGGCATATTGCCGGAGCATCCATACAGCGATCGCGGCCAGCAAGCATTGGACCAGCAGCTTCGAACGTGGGCGAAGACCAGCCCGCGAGGTGTGCACTTTGAGCCAATCGTCACAGGCCCCCAACAGAGCCAATCCGCAAACCAGCGCGACGGCAATTCCGACCCCGATCGACAGCCGGTCGTGAACCCATAGCGCCACAACAACAACGAGCAGCCAGGCCGCCAAAATAAACAAACCGCCCATTGTGGGTGTCGACGCCTTGGCCTGTCGTAACCGTCGCACATTGGCACTAGGGGCCTTGAGTGGCTCGCGGCAGTAGCGATCGAGCCAGGGCATGGCCCATCGCCCGAACAGCCAGGTCGTCAGCAGTCCGGCCGCGGCAGTGGCCAGAACCGACACAAGGCACCAACCATTGAAGACAACTGGTTCGGTCATCGTTCCCACTCAGTGTGCGCGGCGACAGAAGCGCCAGTTGTGCTGAGCCGCAAGAGAAATCGAGGCAGGCGCCGTCTTCCAAGCTTCCCGATTGCGTCAACGGACCCGTTGTCGTCGACGCGTATCTAACGGCTTCTGGATTCGGGAAAAAGCAGAATTGGCGTGCCGTGTGCGCCGCGACCAATACGCGCCACGCACGAAAGCCCGGCAAACGTCGTGCTGCTGCGCGAAGCACGCGCCGCCCATGCAGCACACCCGCACCACGATCGTCCCGCAATGGCGCTGCCCAGCGCCGATCCGCAGCGTTTCGCACAGGCCGCCATGCTCGTGCACGTGTCCCGCAAGCCGATCGCACGTCGCGCGAGTCCAGCACGAAACCCAACAACACGTGTTTCCCTGAGGCCGGAGCGGCACGAGGGCCGCTCCGGCACTCAGTCATGAGTTCCATCGTGAAGCACCTGCCGGGGCGGTCGACCCAGTTACCGCCGAATCCTACAGGCTTTGCGCTCCTACCCAGGAGGGAGGGTTGTGCCAAGCTCCCGCAAACTCGGCACAGACGACGGAACTCCGCTTAGTTTGATGAAACCGCCGCGGGCGTCCGCAGGCGACGCCCTGTTTGTTTCGCCACGCGCCCACTGCTGCGTTGCTCGCCGATCAAGCGATGGACGATGCGTTCCATTTCCATGGCCCGCGATCCCTTGACCAACACGACATCGCCGGGACGCAGGTAATCGATCAACCAAGGCACCGCTTGCTCAGGCCAGCGAAAGGCAACCGCTCTTTCTTCAGGCATGCCGGCTTTTACGGCGCCTTGCACAACGTGCTGGGCTTTCTCGCCACAAACCACCAGGGCATCCGCTACGCAAAGCGTGACGGTTTCTTCGCCCAAGCGGCAGTGCAGCGATTCGCTCAGTTCGCCCAGTTCGAGCATGTCGCCGCAAACAACGACGCGGCGACCGTTGGTCTCAAAATCTCGCAACAGCTCCAAGGCGGCTCGCATTGCCACCGGGCTGGCGTTGTAGGCATCGTTGATCACGGAAACACCACCGACGCGAACCACCTGACACCGCAGCGCGGGCTGCTCGTAGTTGGCCAGCGCCTCGGCGATGGCGGCATCGCGCATGCCGAACCAACGTCCGACGGCGACCGCCGCGAGTGCGCAGTGCAGATAGTGGCGCCCCCACACCGGCACGCGGAATGATTGCCCATCGACCCGGAACGAAAGCATGCCGTTTCGGCTGCGTACATGGGTGGCCACCAGGTCGTTCTCAGCGTCGCGTCCGGTCCAGACGGCAGCAACTCGCAATCGTGCCGCATGGCGGCGCAACCGCGCATCGTCGCCATTGAGCACAGCCAACCCGTCGTCGGGCAGTGCCGCAATCAGTTCCATCTTCGACAGCACGATATTCCGGTACCCGCCAAAGCGTCCCAAGTGCGCATCGCCCAGGCGCGTGATCACGCCAACCCGAGGCCGGCACAACTCGGCAAGCTGTGCGATTTCTCCCAGTGCGCTGGCCCCCAGTTCAAACACGGCATAGTCGAGCTTGGCGTTCAGGGCCAGCATGCCCAGCGGCACGCCGATATGATTGTTGTAATTGCGAGGACTAGCGACGCCCTCGTGCTGCGATCCGAGAACGGTATGGATCATGTTTCGGGCAGTGGTTTTCCCCACACTTCCCGTGACCGCGACAAGCTGCCCGCTAAAGCATTCTCGCCGCCAGGCGGCCGCACTCCACAATGCGGCCAGCGGATCTTCGACCACGAGGGCCCAGCACCCAATGGGTGGCCGAACAGACGAGTTTCGACACACCACACCCGAGGCCCCGCGGCGAAAAGCATCGTCGACAAAACGACTGCCATCAACGTGCCGTCCGCGCAGCGCCCAAAACACGTCGCCCGCCTGAACCTCGCGACTGTCGATCACCACCCGGCGGATCGGCGACTGAGCCACATCGCGCAACGCGCCAATCAACCGGCACTGGCCAGTGATCGCTTGCCGAAGGTCGTGCAATGTGAACCGTGTCTCGATCATCGCCACGTTTGCGATTGACGTTGAGTTGACAGATAAGTTTTTCGGAACCGGCTCGTCGCGCCAGCGTGTGGCTTGCACGACGGCATGCCCGCAGCGGCCCTCACGCCGCCCGAGGCAACTCGCCCGAATCGTACATTGCGTAAAGGAATCGCCGGGCTACTTCACGATCGTCGAATGCAACCCGTCGCGCACCAACGATCTGATAGGCTTCGTGTCCCTTGCCGGCGATCAGCACACAATCGCCCGGTCTGGCCGATTCGATCGAGCGACGGATCGCTTCAGCCCGATCGACCACCACGCGAGCCCGCTGAGGTAGGGAAAAACCGTGCAAGATGTCGTCGATAATGGCCCGTGGCTCTTCGTCGCGGGGATTGTCGGTTGTCAGCACCACTTCATCAGCCAGCGATTCGGCCACACTGCCCATCAGCGGACGTTTTTGCTGGTCGCGGTCTCCACCAGCTCCGAAAACGCAAACCAATCGCCCCGATGTCAGCGGACGCAGTGCCGTTAGCGCACTTTGCAGCGCGTCGGGCGTATGCGCGTAGTCGACAAACACGGAGAACGGCTGCCCGCACTCGATGCGCTCGAGCCTTCCCGGCACGTTGCGAACCGACTCCAAGCCGCGCACAATCGTCGTCAGCTCGAGCCCATAGCCAAAGCCCACGGCCGCCGCGACCAGGCAGTTGCGTATGTTGTGATCGCCGATCAAAGTGGTGCGCACCGGTGCGGTTTCATCACCGATGGTAAGCAGAAACATCTGCTCGCTCGGGCACCGCTCCACCGACA
>WGDQ01000143.1 GCA_015493185.1 Planctomycetaceae bacterium | reverse complement strand
TCTCGGGCCGGGCAGCGCGTGATTCGCCCCACGGCATAGCTCGTTAGTGACCAGCGGGTTCGCTTTTGGTCGGTTTCGGAGCGGGTAGCCGAGGGCGTGGTTTGCCGGAAGGCTGGTTTTATTCGGGCGGACCGAGCCGGGTTGGGCAGGTCGAGCGTTTTGGGGGCGGACAGAAGGGGTTAGACAGAATTGGGGTCAGACAGAATTAAGGGGGCGATGCTTCGGCTGCGGCCGGCGAGTCGTTGGTGTTGGGGGGCAGGCCAAGGTGTTCGAGGAAGGGCTCCATGCGGGGCTGACGGCCCAGGTAGTCGACCAGCATTTCCATTTCGTCCATGCTGCCGCCGCGGGCCAGAATCTTGCTGCGGTAGTAGCGTCCGGCGGATGGGCTGAGCATGCCCAACTCTTTGAATCGCTGGAACATATCTTGGGCATAGACCAGCGACCACATGTAGCCGTAGTAGCCCGCCTGGTAGCCCACCAGATGGCCGAAGCTGGCTTGGAAGAAGGTGTTGGGCACCGGTTCGTAGAGCTCGACCTTGCGATACCACTGTTGGGCAACCTTGGTGGTGTCGACCTTGCCGTCGGGTGCGGTGTGATAGGCCAGGTCGACCAGACCGTAAAAGAACTGGTGTTCGGCTTCCAGTCCCGAGCCGAGGTAGCGGGCCTTTAGCATGCCGTCGAGCAGTTCGTCGGGGAAGGGTTCGCCGGTTTGGTAGTGGCGGGCGAAGGTGCGGAGCACGTCGGCATTCCAGACCCAGTTTTCGAACATCTGCGAGGGGGCCTCGACAAAGTCGCGGGCCACGGCCGTGCCGGAAAACTGGCTGAGCGTGGTTTCGGTGAGAATGCCGTGCAGGCAGTGTCCGAACTCGTGGAAAAAGGTTTCGACTTCGTCGTGGGTGAGCAAAGAGGGTTTGTCGGCCGTGGGCTTGGTGAAATTGCACACCAGGGCGGCCAGCGGTTTTTGCAGGCTGCCGTCGGGCCAGAGCTTGCGCGGGTAAAGCCCCCACATGGCGGCGTGGTTGTATTTGTTGGGTCGTGGGTAGAGATCGAGGTAGAACTCGCCGATCACCTCTTGCTTTTGTTTGTCCCACACCTCGTAGAGTTTGACGTCGGGGTGCCATAGCGGCCGGCCCCGCGCACTGGCTTGAGCCGTGATGTCGCGATATTCCAAACCGTAGAGCGACTGCGTGATGTTGAACAACCCCTCGATCACGCGCTCGATGGGGAAGTATTGCTGTACGCGGCGACTGTCTACGGCGTACTTGGTGCTGAGCAACCGCTTCTTGTAGAAGAACTGATCCCAGGGGCGCAGCACGGCGTTGGGGTTGCCGGTGTGTTGGCGTTTGGCTTCGGTGAACTCTTGCCAGTCGCGGAGCGTTTTTTTCCGCACCAGTGGACGGAGCTTGTCGTAAAACTCGTACACCCGCTCGGGCGTTTTGGCCATGCGGATTTCGATTTCGTAAGCAGCCGGCGACTCATAGCCAAGCAGCCTGGCCGCTTCGGCGCGCAGTTGCAGAAGGCGTTCGAGAATTTCGACGTTCTTCCTGCCGGCACGGCGTTTGTAGGCCACGTAAACTTTTTGCCGGGTGGTTTCGTTTTCGCAGAAGTTCATGATCGGGTAGAACGTGGGGTAGTCCATGCCCACCAGATACAAATCGCCCGATCGTTCGAGCTTGGCGAGAAACTCGTCGTCCATGCCGGCCAGCTCGTCGCGCGTGAGCGGCACGCGGGTTTCGTCTTCGCGGATGTTCTTTTCAAACTCGATGCCCAACTGGCTGATCTGTTTTTCGAGCGCGGTGAGCTGCTCTCGCTTTTCGGGGCTGAGCAGCATGCCGGCCCGACGATAGTCGCGCATCGTGTGTTCGAGCAGTCGGGCGGCTTCGCCTTGAAGCTCGGGGTTTGTGTCCGCATAGGCTTTGACCGCACGGTAGAGGTCTTCACGCCTCGACAGGGCGATCAACCAGTTCTGTACGTCCTGCTCGGCCCGTTGGCCGCGGCGTCGCTGGTCGGCGTCGGTTGAAACGTAGGCCATGAACCGCAGCATTTCGGTGTCGAGCCGCAGCCGGGCGTACATGTCGTCGATGGCCCGCAGCGTGTTGTCGAACGTTCGCTCGTCATCGGGAATGGCCACGATGCGGGCGATGGCCGCGTTGGCCCGCTCGAGCGCTTCGGCCACAGGCGAGTCGGCCGCCACGTCGGACGCATCTTGAGCCAGGCAGCCGTGGGGTGCGTGGGCCGCGGCAAGCCAAAGGACCAGTAGTGCCGGTGACCAGCGGGCTACGAAAATGCGGGCTGTGAAAATGATTATGAAAATGATGCGTCGCCATGACATGCGGGTGTTCTCCTGCGGCAGAACGGTGTGGCTTCGTGGTTCGCGTCTGGTTGTTTCCCGTTGCGAGCGGCGGTCGTTCGCGCTTGTTTGTGTTCGCTCGTGTTGGGTGACGAGCGTGCGTGCACCGGGCCGAAGCCCCTCGGGTGTGCGAGAAGGTTTCAAGAAGATACCGCGCACGCAGGCAGTGCGGCAAACGCCGGAGCGGGCGCGGCTGGGGCATCGACCGGGCGTCGGGCAAAACGCTGGCTGGTCCGGTGGGCGTCATGTCACGGCGAAAGCGGTGCGC
>WGDQ01000142.1 GCA_015493185.1 Planctomycetaceae bacterium | reverse complement strand
GTGCCACACCGCACATCCGTCTTATATTTTTCATCTCGAGCAATGGCTGCCGTTGCCGTGCTGCTGTTGCTGCCGGCCGTTGTCTACGCGGGCAAGGGGAAGAAGAAGCCTCCGAAGTTCTCGGTCATTCGCGAAGCCGTTTACCGGCATTTCGCCGTCGAAGGCATCGACCGGCACGAGATCATCACCCAAGGGGAAACGAAGCCCCTGTTCAAGCTGCTGAATCAAATGGGCTGGAACGTTCCCGGACGAAAAGTGCTGCTCGAGCGCGTGCCCGAAGATCGTTCCCTGTTGGTTCGCCAGCTTCGTACCAAATCGGGCCGCAAGCTGATGCAGAAAATCGCGCAGTATCCCGAGGGCTACGATCGGCTCGACCGGCTGAGCCGCATGCCGCACGGCCGAAAAATTCTGGTCGCGCTCGTCCGAGGCCCCGACGGTTACAAGATGATCGAGTACCTCACCAACACCAACGGCGGTGCCGAAATGGGCAAGATGCTCTCGAGAATCAAGAACAACGAGCACTTCAACAAGCCCACCGGCCGCATCTACACGCCCGAACATCTGGTCAAGGCGTTGCAGCAGCTCTACGACGAAAACCGCTCCGGCGACCAGGCCGGAGCAAACCAGCCGTAGGGGGCAGCCTGCCACAAAGGTTCGTGGTGGTCGGCCGCACGTGCGCGCCTGCTTGCCGCGCGTGCGCGGCGATCGGCTTCGCTTCGGGGCCGTGGCAATAGCTCACGGTTTGCGTGCGGCGGTTTTGGTTGGCGTCCGCACGCGGCGCACCGAGCGTATCACAACCGGCTCGAGCGGGGCGTCGGTAAAGTCGCCCTTTTGCCCCACTTCTACATTCGCGATCCGCTCTACGGTATCGAAACCCTCGATCACGCGCCCGAACACGCAGTAGCCGTATTGCTCGGCCGTGGTGCCCGTATGATCGAGCCCCGGGTTGTCGCGCAGGTTGATAAAGAACTGGCACGTCGAGCTGTCGATCGCGTCGGCCTGCCGGGCCATGGCGATCGTGCCGCGCAAATTCTTCAGGCCGTTGTGGGCTTCGTTACGAATCGGCACGGCGGCCGGCTTTTCCTCGCCCGAGGCGGTGTACGCGCCGCCCAAAATCACGTAGTCGCGAATCACCTGATGAAACACCGTCTGATCGTAATGGCCGCTGTCGACGTACGATAGAAAATTATCGACCGTCAACGGCGCGCGTTCGGCGTCCAGCTCGACGACGAAGCGGCCCAGGCTCGTAACGAACTCGACCTTCGGGTGTAACCGGTCGACTGGCGAAAGCGGGGGCTCGGTGGCCGCCGGCGAACCGGCAACCAGCGTTTCTGCCGTCTCGGCCCGACCGGTCTCCAGCGATGCCCCTTCGTCGAGCGACGATTGGGCCGCCGCATCGGGCACGCCCGGGCTCGAATCGCATCCCGGCCCGGCGCAACAACTCAGCGCCGCTACCAGCAACAACCAGCGTGTGTCGCTTCGCACTCCTGCATGCCTCCCTGCCAACGGTTTCGCGGATGTGCCATCCATGGCGGCGATGGCGATATTGAGATTCTTGGAAAAGACAAAGACATAGAACACGGCGCGTGCCGCATGTCGGGCCGACCAGTTGCCCGGCAATCTCAAATGCTCTTGTTCTCAAACGCCCCGGTTCTTTGGTTTTTCCGATGCCCCGGTTTTTCGGATGTCCCCTTCCGGCCTTCCGACGATCCGGTGCAAATCGGCGGTGTCCTCTGAGGCCGTCGGTCATACCGCCTCGAAGCCCGAGGAGCCGCTAGCCACTGCGAGATCGGGAACGCCCGAGAGCATGGCAGCCGGCCCTTTGGCAAGCGCGATATCATCGTGAGAGCCGCCGTCCGACGCAACCTCAGATTGGGAGCTGAAAACTCGCTAAAAACGGCAGCTTGCACAAACTGGGCACGCGTGGCGCAACGCGGTTTGGCCGATTCTGCTACCATGGCAGAGTCGCCGTCGCGGTAGGCGGGCCCGACCAACCAACCCGACGAACCGATCGAGGGCCAATGCAACCCAGGGGCGTAGGAGCGAGCAAAGCCTGAGATGCTTAGTCGCTGGTATAGCGTTACCGTGGTCGTATTCTGGCTTTCGACGATGAGTTGGCTTGTCGTCCGCAAGGTGCTGCCCCCGATGTTGGTGGGCGAACCCCCCAGTTACGACCGCATATTGGCCGACAGCCCCCACGCTCCCGACGTGGTGAGTTGGGATATCTTGCTCGACGGCCAGCCGCTCGGTCGTGCGGTCAACCGTCGCGAACTACTCGACGACGAAATCACCCGCTACGACAGCCGCGTGCTGCTCGAGCGGTTGCCATTCGGCAAGCTGCCCATCGCCCGTTTGTCGGGGCTTGCCTCGGGAAAGGATGGCGATCTGATCGACCTCGATCTGGAAACTCACAGCATCGTCGAGGTCGACCCGTTGGGCAGGCTCGTTTCTTTCGAAATCGAGCTACGGCTCGGTCCCTTGCAGCGGGCCGTGGTGCTTTTGGGCACGGTCGACGTCGATCAGCTTTCGCTCACCGTGCACGCCGGCGACTTCAGCTACGAAACGTCTTCCTACATCGGCGACAAAACGATGATTGCCGACTCGCTTTCGCCGCAGCCCCAACTGCCCGGTTTACGGCTCGGCCAGCACTGGACCGTTCCGGTCTACAACCCGCTGAGCCCTCAGAACCGACCGGTCGAAATCCTACAGGCCACGGTCGAGCGACAAGAGCTGCTTTTCTGGAACCACTCGGCCGTCAACACGCTGGTGGTGGCCTATCGCCGCGATAGCGACAGTGGCCTGGGTGCCGATGCCGAGCCGCAGGCGCGGGCCTGGGTTCGTCGCGACGGGGCGGTGCTGAAGCAACAAATCCAGCTTTTCGGCTCGTGGCTCGAATTCGTTCGCCGTGCCAGGCCGCCCGCCGACGCACGCGACGCGCCCGGCCGTGCCCTCCAACGCTCGGGCGACCATCGGTAGCAGGCCCCTCGGCCGAGAGCCTCTCGGCGCCGCAGACCATTGAAAACTCGCAGACCACTGAAAACCAACGTAGAGCGAACGGACAGAACCTCGAACTCTTGCGGGAAAACCGCTTGTCTCGACTGTTCAGATGCGTTTTGTCCACTGGTTCGTAAACAAAAACAAGGGAGGACAAAAAGATCGCAATGGCGACGAGAGCAGCCGGGGCGAATCGTTTCCCCACGCACGAACTCCGGCAGCCATGTGGTCCGTGGGCAGTGCCGCGCTCTCACTAGTTGCGTGCCCCTCCCCCCAACGTACAAAACGTTTGTGAAAAGAGCCGAATAGCCGCCGACTGCTCGCCAGCCGATCGGTCCTTCGCCGAAAAACGCCACGCGTGGTTCAAGCTTCACATGATCGAACTGCACAACGTCCGACGCACCTACGGCTCGCACGTGGCCGTCGACGACCTGACGCTCTCTGTCGCGCCCGGCGAGTTGTTCGCCTTTCTCGGTCCGAATGGCGCCGGCAAAACAACCACCATCAAAATGCTCGTCGGCCTGTTGCGGCCCTGCGCCGGCACGATTCGCATTTGCGGGTACGATACGGTGCGTCAAACGTCCGAGGCCAACGGCTGCCTGGGCTACGTGCCCGACGAGCCGCACCTTTATGAAAAGCTGACAGGCCGCGAATTCCTGGAGTTCGTGGTCGACATGTATGGCGTGCCCAAGGACGAGTTGCAGCGGCGAATCGCCCGCGAAATCGACCACTTCGAGCTGCACGACTTCGTCGATCAATTGGCCGAAAGCTACTCGCACGGCATGCGTCAGCGGCTCGTGTTCGCCTCGGCCTTGCTGCACGATCCGCAGGTACTCATCGTCGACGAGCCGATGGTGGGGCTCGATCCCCGCAGCGCCCGGTTGGTCAAAGACCTGCTGCGCGAGCGCGTCGCGGCCGGCATGACCGTGTTCATGTCCACGCACACGCTGGCCGTGGCCGAGGAAATCGCCGATCGTATCGGCATCATCGACCGCAGCCGCCTGCGATTCTTGGGCACGGTGGCCGAACTACAACGCCAACTGAGCCGCTCGGCAAGTTCGTTGGAACAACTGTTTCTCGAAATCACCGAAGCGGCCGACCAGGCCGACGAAGCCGGTGCCCCGCCCGCTGCGGCGAGCGATTGTCCTGCGACGAGATGACCAGATCGAGGCAATAAAAGGCAACAGCAGCATGAGCCAAACGCTGGCGGCCCCATCGGGCCCCTTCGAATCTGTCTCCGCCGTCGCCGCGGCGGGCCCCTCGCCACTGATCGACCCCCGCACCGAGGCGGCCGTTTTCTGGCGGCTGCGACGCCGCCTGCTGCGCAACACGGTGCGCCATACCTGGCAGCAATCGCGGTTGCGCGTTTCGTTGGTCGTCTGTATGTCGACCATTTTTTGGATCGGGCTGTTTCTGCTTTTCTACGATGCGTTCGATTTCGTGCATGCGGCCATTCTGCACGCCGGCACGCGACAGCAAACCGTGCGGGTGGTGTTCGGTGTGTTTTTCGTCTCGCTGCTGGTAATGCTCGTTTTCTCAACGGCCATTATGCTCTACGGGGGCCTGTACCGCTCGCAAGAGGCCAGCTTTCTGCTGACCACGCCCGCCCGAACCGAGCGCATCTTTTCGCACAAGTACCTCGAAACCATGTTCTTCAGCAGTTGGGGCTTCGTCCTTTTGGGCAGCCCCATGCTGCTGGCCTACGGCCTGGTAACCGGCGCGCCGTGGTACTTTTATGCGATGCTGCTGCCGCTGCTCGTGGCGTTTGTGTTCGTGCCCGGCGCGGTGGGGGCCATTGCCACCATGGCCATCGTGGCTTTTTTGCCGCGTCGGCGCGGCCTGGTGCTCGCTGTCGCGCTGGCCGTGGCCGTAAACGCCATTGTGCTGGGGCTCTGGTGGATTGGCGCGGCCTCGCACAGCCCCCTGCTTACCGCTTCGTGGTTCAAAGAAGTGCTGGGCCGTCTCAGCTTCGTCGAGGGCCGCCTGCTGCCCAGTTGGTGGCTCACCATGGGGCTGCTCGAATCGGCCGAAGGACGCTGGTCCGAAGGCGTGCTGTTCGCCGCCTTGCTCATCTCCAATGCCCTGTTCGGCCAGTTGTTGGCCGCTTGGGTCGCAACACGGATCTACCGCGCCGGATACCACCGTCTGCAAGGCTACTCGTCCAACAGCCGACGACGCGGCACCTCGGCACTCGACCGTTGGCTCGCGCGGACGTTATTTTTCGTCTCTCCCAAAATGCGGCTGCTGCTGATCAAAGACGTACGCATCTTTCGTCGCGATCCCATGCAGTGGTCGCAGTTTCTCATTTTCTTCGGTCTGTTGGGGCTCTACTTCCTCAACATCCGGCGGTTCAGCTACGATGCCCACCATCAAACGTGGATCAACATGATCAGCTTTCTCAACCTGGCCGTGGTGGGTCTGATCCTTTCGACGTTCACCAACCGGTTCATCTTTCCCATGATCAGTCTC
>WGDQ01000141.1 GCA_015493185.1 Planctomycetaceae bacterium | reverse complement strand
GGGCGGTGTACGAGATGTTTGACACCATGCCCTTGCAGGTGTGGCCGTATCTCGCAGCATTTCCCCCGCGTCGTGGGTGGCTTTTCTCAGCCACCGCATGGCGCAACTCATGTCGCTACCATTTCTTTGCTTCTCGTAGGCCGCCTGCCGATCGCCTGCACGAAACGTTGCCGGGCCTTCGCGCCGCACATGCGTGCCCGCTTCGGTTCATCGGCTGAAACATCGGCGATCGCGGCGGTCCGATGCATCGCATCACCCGACACACGACACGCCCTTCGATCTGTTTTGCATTGCAGCAATCCTTTGATCTTTTGGCGGCAACGCTGCCATGCCTCACCGCCAAAGCTTCCCTTTTCGCGTTTTTCCTCGGCGCTGCTCCTCGACTTCTCATCCCATTTTTTCACGTCGCATTTCATCATTCCCACGTTCTCACCGCTTTGACCTTCCTTCGTCTTCTAGGTGCTCAATGGACAATTCGATTTTCCTTCTGACTCACGATACACGTCTGATTCAGCGACTGAAGGACGCCGTTTCTCCGTGGCACCATTTACTGATCGGTCAGTCGCTCGATGCGGCTCGAGACGTGTTGCGTAGCGTACCGGCACGGGCCGTCGTGGCTCACGTATCTCAACACACGCTCAACGGACACACGCCGGAAGCTTTTTTCGACGACCTTTCAACCATGGCGCAGCACGCGCCGACTATCGTGCTGATTGACGACGACTGCCCCCGGCAACTGGCCAGACGGGCAACGCAACACTTCTCGACGTGTTTGCCCGTATCGCAAGCCGCCACGGCCGTGCAAGAATTGCTCGGCAAGGTCGCCCACCCATCGTTGGCATCGCCGGTGCTGGTCGAAAGCGGTCCGAATGCTGCATTGCCCCACGTGGCCGAAGATGCAGCTTCAACGACATTCGATCATCCGGTGGCGGGGCAGCATCTCCTGGCCGGCGATGGCCGCCTTGCAGAGGTCGAGCGGTCCGAGGCACCCCACGCGGCTCGGGCCTGGTCGGGCAATGGTGATCGTCGGCCGCGCAATGGCCGGCCTATCCCGCCTAACGAAAATGATCGAGCACCCGAGAATGGCGACGCCAAGCAGCATCGGCAGCGCCGTGGCATGCCAAACACCCGAAGCGAAACGCACGCCGAGCCGGACAACGTGCCGACCTCTCCGGCACACGCGGTTGCGCTCAATGGTGGCGAGCGACGGTTGCTGCACGAAACGGTCGGCCCAGAGAAAACCCGCTCGAATGGTTCAAGCCGACGCGCACGTGGACGCCAGGCCAAGCGATCGACCAAAAAGCGCGCAGGGCGCGAGCACGTGGGTGCGGCAACCGAGTCGGAAGCAAACCCTCTCCGTCGAACCGGTACGCCACGCAGTCGCACTTTGCGCGGGCGTACGCGGTCGATCACGACGTTCACTCCGGCAATGTTCGATGTTCTCGACGAAGTCGAGGTTGCCGCTCGTTACGACGCAACGGTGTTATTGATCGGAGAAACAGGCAGCGGCAAAACATTTCTGGCGCACCTGCTGCACGAGCTTTCCGATCGGGCCGATCATCCGTTTTGCCATGTTGCATGCGGCGCGCTGCCCAGCGACCTGATCGAAAGCGAACTATTCGGTCATGTTCGAGGGGCCTTTACCGGAGCCGACCGCGATCGCGAAGGCAAGTTCGCGGCAGTCGGAAAAGGAACGCTCCTGCTTGACGAAATCGACGTTTTATCGCTTGCCCAACAGGCGAAGTTGCTGCGCGTTCTCGAAAGCGGGCAGTTCGAGCCGGTTGGCAGCAATGAAACGCGCCGCTGCGATGCGAGGCTGATCGTCGCTTCGAACGTCGACATCCAACAACTGGTTGACGAAGGGCAATTTCGCTCCGATCTCTACTTTCGTCTGAACGTGTTGAAGGTCTCGCTACCCCCACTGCGCGAACGGCTCGAGGACTTGAAGTTTCTCACGCACCAGTTCGTCGAAACATTTTGCCAACAGCACAGCATCGAGCCGTTGCGCATCGCACCCGAGTTTCTCGAATCGCTCCGTGCGTACGACTGGCCCGGCAACATCCGTGAGCTGGAAAACGTGGTTCGTCGGGCGGTGCTGTATTGCCGCTCTGGTGTGCTCACGCCGGACGATTTGCCCGCCAACATCAGCGGCAAGCGGGCCGCTCTGGCCAGTTCGCCAACCACAGCCGATATTGCCGACCGCACGTTGGAACGGCAGATCGACTTGTTCGAGCGGCGGCTGATCGAGGAGTCGCTCCAACGCAACCGAAACCGGCGCACGGCGACAGCCCGCGAACTCGGCATCAGTCGCGTGACGCTTTACAACAAGATGAAGAAGTTCGGCATGCTCACCTGAATCGATGCCCTTTCCGGGCCGATGCCGAACGTCCGCAATGGAACTGGCCATCGACTTCAACATCGGGCGCGTGCACCGGCGCCCCTTTGTCGGCCCGCAATGGCTGGGTACATCTTGATTGGCAGGGAACGCCATGCGCGACCGGTTCGGAAGCGGTCGCAGCCAAGAACGAACGAAAATGCGAGCGTAGAGACTGCCCCGCCTTCGTTTTAACGTGGCGTGCTCGATGCCGTGGGCAACGGCTGCGTGAATCTTGCCGGAACAACGCCTTGATCCGGGGCAGGGCGCGAATCCGCTGGCCGGCTCGACGCCATCGCCTGTTGTACGGCAGAAGCCTGTGGCGTCGGCGTTGGCGTCAGCGTTTCGGCCTGAGAAGCAGGTTCGAACTGGGCACGAGCGACCCGGCCGGCAGTGGCCGATTGGGGCCCGCTCTGAGCATTGGCCGGCGCTCTCGGCGCTGGCAACGGTCCGGAACCGCTGCGCAGGTTTGCGGCGATGTTTGCATGACGGGCGCGGCTTCGCAGTTGGGCGATTTGCAACAAGCCCTCGGCAGCCGGGCGCGATTGTGGATCGAGCGCCAGCGCCTCGTGCAGGAAGCGTTCCGCCGCCTCGGTTTGACCCGTCTTGGCGCACACGAAGGCAAGGTTCTGATACGCCCCCGCGGCGGTGGTCACCTGCTGAAACAGGTTCAAGCTCTCGTCTAGCCGTCCCTGTTCGCCAACAACGAGCCCCAAATTGTTCAACGCGGCCTTGTGTTTGGGGTCTTGTTCAAGGGCTTGTCGAAAGGTGGCCTCGGCTTCGGGCAATCGTCCTTGCATATAGAGCCAGAAGCCAATGTCGTTCAGCAGGTCGGCATCGTTCGGCAATCGAGCCCGCGCCATGCTGAAATACCGCTCTGCTTCGTCGTGTTTGCCCGCTCCGGCTGCCAACACGGCCAGGCGATGAGCAGCCACAGCATTGGTCGGATCGCGACTGATGATCGATTCGTAGATGGCTTTCGCCTGCTGTTCTTGCCCCTGGCCCTCGAGCATGCGAGCCAGCGCGATTTTCGAATCGTTATCGCGCTGCGCGCCGAAGCCTGGGAGGCGAGGCAACTGGGCGCAGCCGGTTGCCAACGCCAAAACAGTTAACAAGATCCACCGTGCGCGGGGCAATCTCGTCTGAACCGATCGCCTGACAACTGGTTGTTTGAACGGCACGATGAAGCCAGCGTCGGTGGACACAGTGTGAAACCTCTCATCTGGGTTTACGGGCCAATCGCAACACACGGCAGGCCGTAGTCACGCCAACATGCACAACGAACAAACTCCACCAGATCGATGCGACGCGATACGCTTCGTTCCGCTGGCATCGTTTGATTGACGGCCCGTGGCGTACTTCGTCCGAAGCACTCCGACGATCGAACCGCCGTCGAAGTGCTTCGGTACGTTTTGAACGAATCTTTTTTTTGCTCGGCCGGCAAATCAGACGAACGGTTTGACCACACCTGAAAAAGGCGTGATCCTCTTCTCGACTTTTAGAAGAAGCCGATACCGCCCGCGCCACCTCGACCGAAGCCCAGTGCGCCGAAACCAAATCCGTTGCCGAAAAACGTGCCCCGCCCAAACGACCGGTAGGCACGCTCTGCCTCGAAACCCTCGAAACCGGGTGCCAACGCCGGAGCAACCACAACGCGCTGTTCGGCGTCTTCCACACCCATTTCAGCGAGAGCGGCAACCACCACTTCGCGGCGACGGCGATCGAGCTCGGGGTTCGAATGCACGGGATACTCGTATTTGTCGTCTGGATCGACCGACATCGAGCTTCGCTGAATGATGATCGGATACTGGAAGCCTGCGAACGCCCGCTGCGCGATTTGCTTCACATGGTCTTCGCCGGCGGTGTTCAATGTCACCCCATCCGATTCTTCGAACTCATGTTCGTAAATGACGAAGTCCGAGGCTTCGGCGTTCGATTCCTGAATCTTCCAGATGGGATCGCTCGCATAGCCCAGCGGCGGCGGGGCCGGCGGCACCAGCACCTCTTTGCGACAACCGACACCGGCCACGAGTATGAGCGCCAGCAAAAGCGGCCCCGGGCACGAGTCGCGAAACATCAGCTTCATCCGTGCATCCCCCCTAGGTATCTTTTTCCATTCTCCGCAACCCCCAAGGCGCGCTGCCCAATCACAACAGGCGCGAGACAGCACTGCACGACCACGGAGAATTCTTCCTTGTGGTGCATTTTTTCTGGCCGCATCAGTGGGCAAAGCCATGCGGCCCATCGAGATAAAAGTCCATTCGCTCCATCAGAGCGGCGCCACGAACAGTTCGCATCTGAGCACGATAATTCGGCCAAACCGTGCTCCGGTGGTCGCAGTTTTCCAGTCCCTCGACACGTCCGTTGAGGTAGAACCGCAAGTCGCCCGGCTCGGTTACATCGGTGCCCGGCAACAGCGGTGGCAACTGTTTGGGCTCCATCGGATGAACGAGCTCAGGGCTCACGAGCACGATCAGTTCGGTTTCGTCTCGTGTGATCGTCTTCGAGCTGAAGAGCGTCCCAACCACGGGAATATCACCCAAAAGCGGAATGCGTCCGTTCGTGCCGCTTTGCTCGTCTTGCAGCAATCCGGCAATGGCCAACCACTGGCCTTCGCGCAGGTCTACGGTGGTAATGGCCGCTCGCGTGTTCAATCCCGGAATGCCTTGAACGGCCACACCGTTGTTGATCGCGCTGAACTCCGGCGCCACATTCAGGCGAATGCGGTCTTTGTCGATCACCGTGGGCGTAAAGGTCAATTGCGTGCCAAAGCCCCGAAACTGCGTGGTGGCCGCCTGCACGCCGCCCACGCCGACAACCGTCGGCACGGCAAACTCGCCACCAGCGATGAAGCTGGCCGTGTAGCCGCTCAGAGTGACCAGGTTGGGCTCGGCAAGTATCTTCATCGTGCCGTTGCTGGTGAAGGCGCGGATAAACGTCGAAACGTCGTCTTCGTTGAAAATAGCTACAATGTTCGACGCGCCGGAAAGAATCGAACTTAGAAAAAAGTTCTCATCGAGCACCGTAAAATCGACGCCCATATCTCGCAGCGCCGAACGTTTCAACTCGGCAATGCGCACTTTCAATAGCACCTGCATTTCGCCGGGCACTTCAAGCAAGCTGATCACATTTGTCGAAGGCAGGTCGCTGGCGTCGGGAAACGGCTCGGCGGCCCGGCCTTGTGCAATGAAAGGACCACTGAAAGTGCCATTGGTCTGAGCACCGAAATTGTTGATCGTTTCGCCGCGGATAATCGCCATGATTTGCGACGCTTCTTCAGCGTCGCGCGCCTGTCCGCGAACAATGAGCTTGTCGGCGACGGGAAATAGCTGGATCATGCTGTTTGGGAACATCTCGTTCACCATCCGTTCCAGCTCCGAGTATTCGAGCCGTCGCTTCCGCTCCACTCCGGTGTCGCGTGTGACCGTGATCAGGTATCGCAACACCTCACCGCGTTTGGTCGGATCTTCCGGTTCGAACCAAAGTGTCAAACTCGTCGACCCCGTTTGGCGACCAATGATCTCCAGCTCTCGGGGCCCGAACTGCACGAACTCGATGATCGACGGATCGGCAATCGCCGCACGGCTGACGCGACGCTTGGTGCGCAACAGCTTCGACTGCCTCATCACAACGGTCATCTCGATTTGCGGATCGGCCACATCAGCTACGAGACGCTCCACTTTTTCCTGAGTTTCGGCATCGAGTGCCGACACAGGCTCCGCCATTTCCTCAACCACCAAGCGGGTCGACGGCCCAGTGGCGTGCGACGGCACCGGCGTCGCGGCGCGCGAATCGACCGGCAAACGCGTGATCTCGTCCGCTCGCGTATCGAAAGCGGGCTCGATCTTCCTCGGCTGTTGCGCCATACGGAGTGTCCCCGGCTCGGCACCGGTCGCGTTGCCCCCAGTGGTGCCGACTTTGCCCTGCGAGACCACGCCACGTGTCGCGCCGTGTTCTTGATGAGGCCGCGGAAATTCAACCGATCGGCTGTTGCCGGCATCTGGTGATGCGTTGGAAATCGCCGGAAGCGCCGGGCCGACCGCACCAACCCGCGAGCCACCACCTGCTGCATCGGCCGAACCGTTCGCATCGACCGCGCCCACGAGACGTATTTTCGACGGCCCCACCGAGCGGCTCCGCCTGCCGGATGCGAAAGAACGCCCGCCCTTTATCTCACCCGCGGCAACCGGCGCTCGGCTCGCTTCATTCGGCGCATGCGAAGGGGCAGCATGGATAGGGCCCCTGGAGTGAATCGTCTTAGCCGGGTTTGCAGTCGGTGCGCTGAAGCGTACCGTGGCACCGATGCCGGCCGCATCGCGCGGGCGTGTCACGCTAGAACGCCGTGCATCGCTGGAACCAACGCGCCGACGGTTCGCAGCATTGTT
>WGDQ01000140.1 GCA_015493185.1 Planctomycetaceae bacterium | reverse complement strand
GAAACGGGGCGATCGAAGATCCGGATGCCGTGGTGGTAGACATCGATGGCAGCGTGTCGGGTACGCCGGGGGCGGTGCTTGTTGGTGGAACGCAAACCGGCGGTGAAGGAGAGATCGCGGCGATTCTGCCAAACGGAAACCTCGTGACGCTGTTTCGCGATGCGGCCTACCCGAACCCGAGCAACATGAAATTCGACGCGACGGGCCGGTTGATTTTTACCGATTTCGACCTGGGCAACGTTTGGGTGAGCAGCGGCGGCGCGCCGAGCATTTTGTTCAGCGTACCAGGCGAACCGCTCAACCTGGCACTGCATCCTGACGGTCGGATCTTTTCCAGCAACACCGACGGCAACATTTATGTACACGCGCCCGACGGCACGCTGATCGACGGCAGCTTCGCCAGCGGGCTGGGCCGTTTCGTTTCGCTGGCGTTTGGCACGGGCGGGGCGTTTGGCACTGATCTGTATGTGATCAGCCGGGCGAAGCTCTATCGCTACGACGCGGCGGGCAACGCCACGCAGATCGGCAGCGGGTTTCCGTTTCTTACGTTCGATGCCGTGTTCGGCCCCGATGGGGCGCTTTACGTTTCCGACTTCCCGAACGATCGCATCTGGCGCATTCGGGCCGCCGATTCCGACGCTCCGGCCATTCCCGAGCCGGGAGGCGCTTCGCTGGCTTGCATGGCCGCGCTGGGGTTGGTTGGTTTCGGCCTGAAGCACTGCCGCGGACAGTGCCTCTGAGCGGAACGAACCATCGGTTGATGGGCCAGCTTCAAGATGCGCGCGTGACAAACAATCGGGCCGTGCACAAGAGGCATTGGCAATCCGGTTGGGCGAGATCTGTTCGCGGTGTCCCGACGTTGTGCCAATTCCGGCTGCATGGCAACACAACGCGCGGCCCGATGCGCAGCGCCCCCAACTGGCTGGCGGGCAGTAGCCCGACGCTGCGTCGGCATGCCGGTTTTCCTGGTGTTCCTCATGTGTTGATTTCGTGTATCGACGTATCGGCCGCGCGTGTCGGTGCGATGTGATGCGCATTGTGTATCGATTGTGTGCCGATGCCGTGCGTCGGTCTGGTGTGTCGATACTTGTTTATCGATCGTATGTGAGCGTTTTCTGGCGAACCTTCGGATAAGAACCGCCGGAGAAAACGCGTCTGAAAAGCGGAGACGGGTGGTTTTTCCGCAAGAGTTCGAGGTTTTGTCCGTTCGCGCTAAGTGTGATTCGGCCGGCGGCGCGGCACCACCGGCGACGAGCGCGTTGCCGACGGTGTGGGGCAAGGGCATACGATTCCGGCCTCTGCGATGTTCGTAAACGTGCTACAATTTGGCGGATTCGTAGTGCGCGAGCCGCACGGCATGCCGTGTGGAGGTGCTCGCGATTCGACGATCGGAGCGAGCACGCTGCCGCTGAAAAAAAGGAGCTTTTCGATCGATGCAGGAACCGATCATTACGGTGTCGGGGCTTCGCGGCATTGTCGGCACATCGCTGACGCCGGAAATCGCGATCCGCTATGCGTGTGCCTTTGCCGGCGAACTTCCGCCCGGCGCGGTGCTGATTAGCCGCGATAGCAGGCCCAGCGGCCGAATGCTGGCCGACGCGATTCGCAGCGGATTGAACGGCGTGGGACGCGATGTGATCGATGCGGGCATTGCGGCCACGCCCACCACGGGCGTGTTGATCCGGCAGCTCGAGGCCGTGGGGGGCATTCAGATTTCGGCCAGCCACAACCCGCCGCCTTACAACGGAATGAAATTGTTTTCGGGCGAGGGACGCGTGTTGCCCGCGGCCGCGGGGCAGCGCGTGATGCAACGGTACGAAAGCGTGCTGACCGACTGGGTTGACCACTCGCGGTTGGGCGAGGCGATCGCATGCAGCGATTCGACCAGCGAGCATTTGCGACGCGTGCTGGCAATCGTGGACGTCGAGGCGATTCGACAAAAGCGTTTCCGCGTGCTGCTCGATGCCAATCACGGGGCCGGTAGCCTTCTGGGACGGCCGTTGCTAGACGCGCTCGGTTGCGAGACCACGGTGTTGGGCGCGCAGCCCGATGGACGATTCGCCCATGTGCCGGAACCGACGGCAGAGAATCTTGCCGGCATTCTGTCGCGCGTGAGCAGCCAGGGCGTGGATGTCGGTTTCTGTCAAGATCCGGATGCCGACCGGTTGGCGGTGATTGACGAGCAAGGGCGGTATCTGGGGGAAGAATACACACTGGCCATGTGTGTGGATCACATCTTGCGGCAACGCAAGGGGCCGATCGTTACGAACTGTTCGACAAGCCGCATGAGCCAGCAGTTGGCCGAGCGATACGAGGTTCCCTTTTTCACCTCGGCCGTGGGCGAGGCCAACGTGGTGGACCTGATGCTGGAGCACAACGCGATTCTCGGTGGCGAGGGCAACGGCGGCGTGATCGACCCGCGCGTCGGACTCGTGCGCGACAGCTTTGTGGGCATGGCCCTGCTGCTCGATGCGATGGCGGCACGCCAGATGCCCATCAGCGCGTTGGCCGACGAACTGCCGCGGTTGGAGATTGTGAAAACCAAGATCACGATCGATCGCCAGCGCATCGAACCGGCGTTGGCCGGGCTGCAACGACACTTCCCTGATGCCGAGGTCAGCCGCTTGGATGGCGTGCGGCTCGATTGGCCCGATGGGCGCTGGCTGCTGGTGCGACCGAGCAATACCGAACCGATCGTCCGCGCGATTGCCGAGGCGCCCACCAAAGACGAAGCCGAGCGGCTTTGCCAACAGGCCGCGGCCGCCTTGGAGGCGGGCGGCTGAGGCCCGACACAGCACGCACGAAACGGGGTGCCTCGAAGGCCCTCGAAAACTGCCAATGCGTGTGCCGGAAAGCGGGCTGCCCGAGTCGAGCCGCCATTGTCACCCTGTCGCTGCGTGGTGCCGATGTGCCTGCCGGTAGAGATTACCGGTAGAGGTAACCGGTAGCGGACACGATCGTGGGCCGAAACGCGCGGGGCGATGCGGTGTTTATTCGGGGGGCGTAAGGCGATCTTTGCCGACCCAGGGGCGCAACGCTTCGGGCACCACCACTGAGCCGTCGGCCTGCTGGTAGTTTTCGAGAATGGCGATCAACTCGCGGCTGATGGCGATGGCGGTGCCGTTGAGCGTGTGGACGATGTGCGTGCCCTTCTCACCCCGTTTGCGGTAACGGATGTTCAATCGGCGGGCCTGGTAGTCGGTGCAGTTCGAGGTGCTGGTCACCTCGCCATAGGCGCCGCCTTCGCCGCGGCCGGGCATCCAGGCTTCCAGGTCGAACTTTCGATAGGCCGGGCCACCCAAGTCGCCCGTTGCCGTATCGACAACGCGGTAGGGAATGCCGAGGGCATCGAAGATGCGACACTCCAGATTGCAGAAGTAGTCGAGAATGGCGTCGCTTTCTTCGGGCGCGCAGAAGGCGAACATTTCGATTTTGGTGAACTGGTGCACGCGGTACAGTCCGCGAGCTGCGCGGCCGTGGGCTCCGGCTTCGGTGCGGAAGCAATGGCTGATGCCGCAGAGTTTGATCGGCAGTTGTTCGGCATCGAGCGTTTCGCCAGACAACAGGCCGCCCAAGGTGATTTCGGCCGTGGCCACGAGACTAAGATCGGTGCCCTCGATGCTGTAAATCTGGGTTTCGGGGCCCCGGGGTATGAAGCCGATGCCTTCGAGAATTTCGTTTCTGGCCAAGTCGGGCGTGGTCGTGGGAACGAAGCCCTCGCCTAACAACGTGTCGAGCGCGAAGCGTTGGAGCGCCAGCTCGAGCAGCACGGCGTCGCGTTTCAAGAAGTAGAACCCGTGCCCGGCCACTTTGGCCCCGCCCTCGAAATCGACCAGGTCGAGCCGCTCGGCCAGCTCCACATGGTCGAGCGGCTGAAAATCGAATTGGGGGCGTGGGGTTTGCCCGTGGCGCACCACAACGTTGGCCTCTTCGCCGGGGCCAACCGGGGCGTCGGGGTGCGTCATGTTGGGAATGCGGCGCAGAATGTCGTCGGCCTCGCGAACGATTTGTTGGAAGGCTTCTTCGAGCGCGGCCACTTGCTCCCGCAAGCGGCGTCCCTCTTGTTTTCGCTGTTCGCGCTCAGCGGCATCTTTGGTTCGACCGATCGACTTCGATACTTCGTTGGCCTGACGGCGCAACTGGTCGATTTCGGTCTGTTTCTGCCGCCGAAGCTCTTCGAGCTCTACAAAGCGGTCGACATCGACTTCGATGCCACGGTTGCGGCAGTTCTCTTTGACGCGTTCTACGTTTTCGACGACGAATCGGCGATCGAGCATGGTGCCAACAGGCTCCCAAAGGGTGAGCGAAGATTTATGGGATGACAGACTGTGAAATCAAAATCAAAAGGTTGTGCTTGCCGGGCAAACAAAGGCTGTGTTTGTCCGGCAAGCGCTGAGCAATGGCGCTGAGCGATGGCATGACGATGGCATGACGATGGCATGGCGAAACGGCGCTCGAGGTTTGATGGCATCCGATGAAGTTGGTGTCAGCGGATCGCCGGGCACGGGGGGCCTGGTGCAACGGAATGGTGTGGCGTGGACGTCGAGGCCGACGCTCAGACCGCAACGAAGCCGTGGCGAGCGGCCAACGAGGCCCAAACCACGTTAGCCACTCGTGCCGAGACGACGCAGCTCTTCCCAGAGATGCGCACTGGCCAAAATACCGCGGTGGAAATCGGCCAGCGAGAATTTCTCGTTGGGGGCGTGCATGTTGTCGTCGCTTTGTCCCCATCCGAGCAACAGCGTATCGAGTCCTAGCTCTTCGTGGAAGACGGACACGACGGGAATCGAGCCCCCCTCGCGGATGAAGACCGGCCGGCGGCCGAAACCTTTTTCGATGGCCGTAGCGGCCGCGCTGATAAAAGGGCTGTCGAGCGGGACGACCACGCCGGGGGCGCCGTGGAAGTCGATCAGTTGCATGCGGATGCCCGGCGGACAGATCGACTCGAGCATTTTCCGCAGTGCCGCGGTGATCTTGGCGGGATTTTGACGCGGAACGAGGCGGAAACTGAATTTCGCACCCGCCTTGGAAGGCAGCACGGTTTTGGCCCCCTGCCCCTGATAGCCGCCCCAAAGGCCGTTTACATCGTAACTGGGGCGAATCCAACGCCGCTCGAGCGTGGTGTAGCCTTCTTCGCCGGTGCCCCCGTCGACGCCCACTTCACTGAAGAAGGCGCTCTGGTCGAACGGGAGCGCGGCCAACTGCCGTCGCTCTTCGTCAGTGGGCGGTTCGACATCGTCGTAGAAGCCGGGCACTTGGATTCTGCCGTGATCGTCGACCAACGCGGCGAGCATGGTTGCGAGCACATTGGCCGGATTGGTGATCGCGCCGCCAAAGCTGCCTGAGTGCAGGTCTTGCGACGGACCTTGCAAACGCAGCTCGTAGTAGCAAATGCCGCGCAAACCATAGGTGATGGCGGGCACACCGGGGGCGAACTGGCTGGTATCGCTGATCACGGCCACGTCGGAACGCAAGCGATCGCGATGATCGGCAATGTACGCGAACAGGTGCTCGCTGCCGATCTCTTCTTCACCCTCGATCAGGAAACGCACGTTGATCGGCAGCCGATTTTCCGTTCGGAGCCAGGCTTCAACGCTTTTGATGTGCGTGAACGCCTGGCCTTTGTCGTCGGTCGCACCGCGGGCGTAGATGTTGCCATCGCGTCGCGTGGGCTCGAAGGGAGGGGTTTGCCAAAGATCGAGCGGATCGGGGGGTTGCACGTCGTAGTGGCCGTACACCAGGGCGGTTGGCGCGCCGGGGGCACCAAGCCACTCGGCCAATACGATCGGGTGGCCCGGCGTTTCGATCTGTTCGACCTGCAAACCCAACTGCTCGAACTGCTGGGCGACCCAAACGGCCGCGCGGCGCACATCGTCGCGATGCGCGTCGTCAGCACTCACGCTGGGAATGCGGAGCCAGTCGCAAAGTTCCTCTTCAAACCGCGAGGCGTGTTGCTCAGCGTATTCGAACGGCGTTGTCACGAGACATATTTCCTAAAAAAGTTTGGTCCTAACGAAAGCTGCGTGGTTTGTTGCAGGCCGTCGAGGCGACAATGCGCCGCGACGCCGAAGATGGAGATATAGAAGATGGGGATGGCCATTTTCGGGACAGGCGTAGTAATGAGGTAATCATGTTGTCGAGCCAGACGTAGGAGATCGGCACGTGCAACGGTGCTGCCCAGTGAACCGGCCGCCTGCGAGACGGGGGACGGGTGAAGAAATCGACCAGCCCACCGCTCGGGTGGCTTTACAGCGGCCGGTCCGTATTGGGCGAATCGCGCGGCCTCGAAGCGGGCGACCGACCGTCGCGGTTGGACAATGGGCCGGCGGCAGTGGGCCCCGCAAATGGCTGATTGGCTAATGGATGCCCGCGTATTCGTTGCCCGACGGGTTCCAACGGATGCGAGCCGATCTTTTACCCAATCGTAGGCCGCACGTATAATATCAACCGCCGTTGGATACGGATAGCGCGTCGCGGCTTTGCACTGCCGGGCGTGTTGTGGGCCGCAATGCATGCGGTTGGCAGCGTCGCGAGGTATGCGGTGCGAGGCTTCGATAATGGGGGGCATTGGGCCTTTGGGCCGCGTCGTTGCTGTTCGCTTCAACTTCATTTCGTCCGCTTATCGCCGCGCGATGTTCATCGAGGGCTTGTTGCCCACCGCCGCAGGCCCTGTCCAGAGGGAGAAGTCTGCTGTGTCAGAGGAAGCCGCCCAGGCTGCCAACGAACCGGTCGTCGTGCCGAAACGTCGCCGTCGCCGCGAAGAGAAACCGAAGCGGCAGCCGCGTTATCAGGTCATTCTGTGGGATGACGACGAGCACACGTACGCCTACGTTATGCTGATGCTGCAAGAGCTTTTCGGGTATCCTCCCGAGAAGGGTTTTCAGATCGCCAGCGAAGTAGATCAGCAGGGGCGCGCCGTGGTGCTGACCACCACGCTCGAACACGCCGAGCTGAAGCGCGACCAGATTCATGCCTACGGCAAAGATGACCTGATCGACTCGTGCAAGGGCTCGATGTGGGCCACGATCGAGCCGTTTCTGGAATAGCGGGAGCAACCTGGAATAACCCTGGAGTTACGCTGTCGCGGATGCTGTGGTGGCGCCACCTTGCAAGAAAATGGCGACAGCACGGGGAACAGTGGTTCCCTGAGCGGGCGAGCTTGACGATTCGCCGCCGGATGCTGCTTAGAAGGCGTTTGTCTGGCTCGCTTGCACGCATGGCGACATTCGAAGCCCAACTGAGCGCTGGGCAAGAGAACCGCGTATGCGGCGCAAACCATGCGCGACGAAACGCGACGAAAGCGGTGTGTGCGACGAATGCTGCACGCGGACGCATGGCGACGGGTTTTGGAAAGTCGAGACGCGTTGTATTGTGTTCAGGGTGGTGACCCGCTCCGACCGCTTGTGCTTTTGACACGGTGCGGCCGTTTTTGTGCCCGTCCTATGGGCTGCGGCTGATGATAGTTGCCCGCTGATGCGACAGGCGAGGATGTGGAGGGGGCGTGCACACGGTTGCCGTGCGGTGTTTTTTTCTTGGATGCGTTTGGTGCACTTTGGAGCGTTCTGTTTGCCCGGTTCTGTTTGTTCTTTGTTGTACCTTGTTCGGTTTTGTTTGCTTGTTTGCTTGTTTGCTTGTTTGCTTGAATCGGTTGGCCCGTGGAATATCCGACTCGACCGCCTGACTCGAAATCGCCCGCTGCCGCTCGCCTGCGCACGCTGACGTTGGGCTGCAAGGTGAATCAATACGAGACGCAGTACGTGCGCGAGGGATTGTTGCGCGCCGGGTATCGCGATGCGGCGGATTCGGAAGCGGCCGACCTGTGCATTGTGAATACTTGCACGGTTACGGCCGAAGGCGATGCGAAAAGCCGGCGATTGATCCGTCGGCTGGCGCGGCGCAATCCCGATGCACGCATTGTGGTAATGGGCTGCTATGCGGCCCGCGCGCCGCGAGAAGTGGCCCGACTTCCAAACGTGGTGGATGTGGTGACCGATCGTCGCGAGTTGCCCGATTTGCTCGATCGTTTGGGCGTATCGGAAATTCCCAACGGCATCTCGCAATTTGGCAATCGGCATCGGGCCTATGTGAAGGTGCAAGACGGATGCCTGTTGCGGTGTAGTTTTTGCATCATTCCGCACGTGCGCCCCGGCATGTCGAGCCGACCGATGGCCGACATATGTGCTGAGGTGCGGCGGCTGAGCGAGCGTGGCTATCGGGAAATTGTGCTGACGGGCATTCATCTGGGGCACTACGGTGTCGACTTCAACCGCGGGCGGCCGAAGTCGGATTGGGTGCGGCTGTCGTCGCTGCTGGAAAATCTGATGCAGATCGAAGGGGACTTTCGAGTGCGGCTTTCCAGCATCGAAGCCACCGAAATCACCCGCGAGCTGATCGACGTGATGGCCCGGCACCCTCAGCGGATTTGCCCGCATTTGCATGTTTCTGTGCAAAGCGGATCGGACCGCGTGTTGCGTCGGATGCATCGCCGATGGGGGGCCCGCCGCATTGCCGATCGCTGCTTGTTGGTGCGTCGTGCGCTGGAGTGGCCTGCCCTGTCGACGGACATCATCGTGGGTTTTCCGGGCGAGACCGATGCGGACTTTGCGGCCACCTGCGAGCTGGTACGCGAGATCGGGTTTTCGAAGATCCACTGCTTTCCGTTCAGCGCCCGCCGCGGCACGCCGGCGGCCGAAATGCCCGATCAGGTGCCGCCTGCGGTGCGGGCCGAACGAGGCCGAAAACTGGCCGAAATCGAGGCAACCTTGCGCCGGCAGTATTTCGAGAGTCTCGTTGGCCGACCACTCCGCGTATTGGTCGAAGGCACCACGGCGACCGAGGGTGCTGGCGCCTTGCAGCGATCGTCTGACAACAGGCCGCTGCGGGTTGCCGGGTCGGGAGCGGCCGATCGCAACGGCCGAGAGGTGCCTGAGGTCGGAACCAACCGCAATCGCGGGGCGGACGAAAGCCTTGATGAGACGCTCTTGGCCGTCGGAACGGCCTGCCGATATGCGCCGGTAGTGTTTCAACCGGCAGAACACACCGCTCCCGGGCAATTGGTCGACGTGGTGGCTGTGGCCACCGACGGGCAACGTGTGCGGGCCGAGCAGATGATCGGGTCGGCCCGACGAGCGGGTGCTTCTGCTTGATCGGCTGGGTAACCCGCTGCCGGGCAAGCTGTCGCGGCGGCGTGTCGCCCTGTCGTCTTGGTGCGCTGTGGTGCCTGCGGTGCGGTTTTTTGCGGTTTTCTGCGCGTGGCTCGCGGTGGTGGTTTGTGGCGGCAGCGCGATCGTGGAACAGGCGCATGGTGGTCGATTCGCGCGGTGTGGCGATTTTCGCCTTTGGCCTGCCAATGTCGAATCCACCTGCGCATTTTGCGAAGGTCGACTCGGCAAAGCCGACTGGGACCAGAGCAAGTGGGCCGGTATAATTCCGCAGACTTGCTTTCAGCGTGATGGCCCCCCCGTGCACGGACCGTGGCTTATCCACACGCGTAGCATGGTTTTATGACAGGACGTCTTGAGCCGGGCCCCTCTTGAAGCCGGTTGGTCCGCCCTGCTGAGTTGGGGCACCGGCAGCCGGTTGCCAAACGAGGCAGCAGTGGGAACACGGTTCCAGCACCCCCAGACTCCCTCCTTCCTCCCTTTCCACTTGCATCGCTGATACGGAGAAACGGCATTGGCAAAGGCCACGAGAAAATCGCAATCTTCTCGTCTCGCTGGCAAGCGGACGGCGACCAAACCGCAGGCAACCGGCGGCAATCATCGAGACAACGGCGCGAGTGGCGGCTCGAGCCGGGCGTCGAGCAACGGCGCCACACGCCGCAAACGGCGCGCGACGGCCGAGTCGATGGCCGCGCGGCAACGCGATATTTCGGTCAGCGAGTTCTTCGTCAAGAACCGGCACCTGCTCGGTTTCGACAATCCTCGCAAAGCACTGCTGACCACCATTAAGGAAGCGGTCGACAACGCACTCGATGCGTGCGAAGAAGCCGGCATCTTGCCCGAGATTTGGGTACACATCGAGCCGACCGGAGAGAACCGCTATCGGGTGGCCGTGCAGGACAACGGGCCGGGCATTTTGCGAAAACAGATACCGAACATTTTCGGCAAGCTGCTTTACGGTTCGAAGTTTCATCGCCTGCGGATGAGCCGTGGCCAACAGGGAATTGGCATCAGCGCGGCCGGCATGTACGGACTGCTGACAACCGGCAAGCCGGTGAAGATCGTTTCCAAAGTTTCAAAACGCAAGCCGGCGCACTATTACGAGATTCAGATCGATACGAAGAAGAACCGGCCCGAGATCCTCAACGGCCGGGGCGAGGGCGTCGACATTCCCGTTGGCGAAAAGGGCGAACGTTTCATCGAGAAGCACGGCGTTCAGTGGGAACGGGTCGATCATGGCACGCGCGTAACGATCGAACTGGAAGCTCGCTATCAGCGTGGGCGAGGCAGCGTGGACGAATATCTCGAGCAAACGCTGATCGCCAATCCGCACGTGACGCTGCACTACCACGATCCGGATGGCAACGTGCGCGATTATCCGCGTGCCACCGAGGTGTTGCCCGCGGAGCCCAAAGAGATCAAGCCGCACCCGTATGGCGTGGAGTTGGGGTTGCTGGTGTCGATGCTCAAGGAATCGCGGGGCATGACGCTTTCGCAGTTTTTGACCGGCTCGTTTTCGCGAGTGAGCCCGGCCGTGGCGCGGCGGATTTGCGAAGCGGCCGGTTTGAGCACGCGAGCCAATACGACCCGCATCAGCCGGCACGAGGCAGATTCGCTTTATCAGGCCATTCAGCAAACGCGCATTTCGGCGCCAGCGACCGATTGCATTTCGCCCATTGGCGAGGAACTGTTGCTCAAGGGGTTGCACAAGATCGTACCGGGCGAATTCTATGCGGCCGCCACGCGGCCTCCGGCCGTTTACCGCGGCAATCCGTTCCAGATCGAAGTGGCCCTGGCCTACGGTGGGCAAACGGCCGCACGGCGCGTGCGTCGCGAAGCACTGGTGGAACTGCTGGCGGAAAGCGATGCCCGCACACTGCGGCAGTTTCTGATGACCACGTTCAACGGCATCGGTGCCGATGCGGCCATGCGTATTGTGAAGCAGTCGGGGTTGGGAACGCGAAAGTCGCCCGCGAAGCTGAAGCCCAAGGAAATCGATGCTTTGCACGACGCCTTGCAAAACCTGAGCCTGGACGACAACCAATCGATGACCGTTTTGCGGTTTGCAAACCGTGTGCCGCTGCTGTTTCAGCCGGGTGGTTGCGCCATCACGCAAACCGTGATGAGCACCAATTGGCGCAGCTATGGGCTGAGCCAGTCGCGCGGGCAACTGCCCTCCGGACCGGTAACGCTGATGGTGCATTTGGCCAGCGTGTGGGTGCCGTTCACCAGCGAGTCGAAAGAGGCGATTGCCGCCTATCCTGAAATACAAAAGGAAATGCGGCTGGCGCTTCAGTCGGTGGGCCGCAAGCTGGGCATGTATTTGCGTCGGCGTCAGCGGGTGCGCCAGCAGGGCGAACGCCGCAACGTGTTTATGCGTTACCTGCGCGAAGTTGCCACGGCCGTGAGCACGATCAACGATGTCGACCGCGATGAGTTGTACGACAAATTGCTCGAAGTGGCCAAACGACGTACGGCCGAGGCCGATATGAAACTCGACCGCAACGGTCGGCCGATTGAAGAAGACGCCGAAGACTTCGGAGACGGCGTGCTGATTGTGGACGATGCGGCGGAAGACGCGACACTGCCCGTTACGGAGTAGCGGCGAGTTTTAGCGCAAGTGGCCCGGTCCCAATCGGACTCGCAGCGTTGCCGTGGCTCCGGGGCGTCTGAAAGCCATAGGCGTAGGTAAGCAGCGATCTGGTGCATGCTGCCAGGCCATTTGTCGCAGGCGATCCAGCGCCATCCGGCGCGGGCAAAATGGTTGAAGCGCACCGAGAGCCCGTTTGAAGGTGATTACAACAACGCGCTCGGACACAACGCGTTTGGACGCGCGCCAGCGTCGTACCACGTGCGCGTACGAGGTCGAGCGTCGGCGCGTTCCTGGGGCGAGATCGATCTCTTGCCTGCGACATCGCGGGGCATGGTTTCCATTCGTTGTTTTTTACGGACCGTTTGCTCGCACGTTTCGTATTGATTGCTTGAACTCGTTCACGCCTTAACGTTTTCACGCATTCATGGCGAATTTTTGATTCGTATTTCGCACGGAAATTTTTATCTACCGTCCATATCGATTGGTTGCATCGAGAAATCATGGCGAAAAAGAAAACACGACCCGTCAAGACCGGAGGCAGCCGGACGACTCGGCGCGCGGCGACCGGCGAGGCCACTGGCAAGAAAAAGGCGAAGCTCAAAGCCAAGGACGCCAAGACGCTGCACGAATTGGTAGAGCTGGCCAATACGGTGGTGCAGGCGGCACAGCGACGTCGCGATCCGCACCTGGATATTCCTTCGCGTACGCTTTCGAACGTGAGCTACAACCGCCGCAAGCGCTATATCGAACT
>WGDQ01000139.1 GCA_015493185.1 Planctomycetaceae bacterium | reverse complement strand
ATCCATCAGCAGCCCTCCGCTTGTTTACCCATTGTTTTCCCACATACCGGCCCCTGCGAACGAAAACCTCCACGGTCGGGGGCATTCGTTTGGTCGTCGTGAGCCGCGGCAGCCGTCAGTCGTATCAGATCGATGCTACCAGACAAGAGGCATTTCCAGCATGTTGTTTTCGGCAATGCGAGTCGATAACGCAAGAAAGTCGAATCTGGCACGTAGGTTGCCTTTCCAAGCAAGCAGGTGCAAGCTCTCCCGAGCAGTTTGTAGGTCGCTGTCGATTCAACGCGATTTCTTTAAGACGTAAAGCGAGTTTGTTCACAGTTCGCTGTCGCGACCGAGTGGAAGGCCGTCTCAACAAACGGTATCTTCGTCTGGCAGAGTGATGGAGATGTCGACCCGACATCCCCATGCGTTTGCCCCACCGGCTCGATCCCGTGCTGCCAGTGCCTGTTGTGCCCCGCAGGTTCGTTCCTCTTTGAAGGTCCGACTTCGTATTGCAGACAATCGCCCGACGCCGACCGAGGACGTCGGGTTGGGCTGTTGTAAACGCACGTTGCGGAAAAGGGGCAGGCCGGATGCTCGATTCGATACACTTCCCTTGGTCAGGAGACATCTTGTGGAAGCGATGAAACCCTTGCGGTACGACTATACTGGCTCGCTGTTGTCCGAACATGGCATCAGCACCGAAGATCTTGAGCGTTTGGCACCACGTCTTGAAGAGGCCCGTCGCGAGGTGCTCGACGATGTGGCTCTGTGGCGGTCGGGCGAAACGCCCCCTGTTGAAAAGCAGCCGCTCGATGCGGGTTTTTTCGAGCTGCCTGAGCGCTTGCTCGAGCAGCATGCGCAATCCCCCGAAAGCAGCGAGTTGGGACGTATTCTGCAAACGGCCGAACGGCTGCGCGAACAAGTCGATCGCGTTGTGGTGTTGGGAATCGGCGGCTCGTACATGGGCGCCCGAGCGCTGTGCGAAGCGTTGTGCCACCCGTATCACAACGAACAAACGCGCCAACAGCGGCAAGGCCGCCCGCGACTCTACTTCGAAGGAAACAACGTCGACAACGACTTCGCGCAGGCATTGCTCGACCTGTTGCATACCCCGGGCGATACAGAGACAGAAAACAAGACAGGCACGCCACGACACGACGTCGAGCGGTCTTGGGGAATTATCGTCATCAGCAAAAGTGGCGGAACCCTTGAAACCGCCACGGCGCTGCGGATTTTCCTGCGGGCATTGGAACGCAGCGGCCGTTCGGAAGACGTGGCGCGCCTTGTCGTACCTGTTACAGGAAAGACGGGGCGGCTGCGGCAGTTGGCCAACGCGTTGGGCTGCCAGGACGTATTCGACATACCCGACGGCGTGGGGGGGCGCTTCTCCATCTTCACGGCGGTCGGGCTTTTGCCGGCAGCCGTGCTGGGTATCGATATCGTTCGTCTGCTCGAAGGCGCTGCGGCGATGAATCGCCGCTTTCGCCAGTCGGCATTTGCCGACAACCCCGTGTTGCAATACGTGGGCGTTGGCCACCTGATGGAGCAGCTTCGCGGCGCAACCATTCGCGTTCTCTCGGTGTGGAGCAAGGGCCTTGAAGCGGCGGGGCTGTGGTACGACCAACTCTTGGCCGAAAGCCTTGGCAAACAGGAGCAGGGAGCCACGCCGCTGACGGTTGTGAACACGCGCGACCTGCATTCCCGCGGCCAGCAGCACCAGCAGGGACGACGCGACAAACTGATTACCAACCTCATCGTCGACACCTGGCGGCGCGACCCCCTGGCCATTGGCACACGCCCCACCGATGAAGACCAGTTGAACGCTCTGGCCGAGGTGACGCTGCCTGAAATCATGGCGGCCGCCGTGGCCGGAACGAACCGGGCATACCTCGAAGACCAACGCCCCACGACCGATCTGCACCTGCCCGCCCTCGACGAATCGTCGCTGGGGCAGTGGTTCCAGATGATGATGCTGGCCACCGTGGTCGAGGGACGCCTGATCGGCATCAACCCCTACGGGCAACCGGGCGTCGAAGCCTACAAACGGCACATGAACGAGTTTCTCAAACGCCGCTGAAGAAACCTCGGCCACACCGAGCTACATCGACCGTAAACCAATGGCCACCACGGAGGCGGCAGCCTTTTCCAACGAAGAAAACCAGCGCGACCGCGAGAGCTTCAGAAAACGCACGGGGCGATCGGTTGCGTGGCGAGTGAGAAATTTTTTGCTGTGGTCACCAACAGCAACCAACGGCAAACGTGAGCAAGCCGAATTTCACGCAACGACGGCCGACGCACCGTGACTTTTGCCGGCTGGCAGGCGACAACGGAGCGACGCGCGTTGATGGGTGAATCGAGGCGTTACGGCCCAGATG
>WGDQ01000138.1 GCA_015493185.1 Planctomycetaceae bacterium | reverse complement strand
GTCGACAGCATGTCGCGCCGACGGGTCAGCTCTTCCCAGCGTGCTTGCTGGCTGGCCCGGCGCCGGAACTCTGCTTCATCAACAACACCGGCAGCCCGCAACAAACGCCTTCGTCGGCGGGCAAGGTAGGCCAACCGTTTCTTCAAACGCGTTCGGCGCCTGCGAATACGTTGCAAACGTGATCGCAGCAATTCGCATTTTTGTGCAACGGCTTGATGCTCTCGTAGTACGCGTGCCAAGTTGTCGAGATGCTGAAGGATGTTGTCGCCGTTGAGCTGGATGCCGGCCTGTTCGGCCAGTTCCAACACTCGCAGCTCGATTGTTTCGAGCGAACGGCGTCGTGCATGGAGTTCTTGGCGCATGACGTCGAGCTGTCGGCGCAGATGGCTATGCTGCGACCGTTCGCGCATCAGGCGTCGCAAGTCGTCAGGAGCGAATTGCTCGGGCAGACCCTGTTCGAGAAGTTCCTGTTCCCATGCTTGCTGGGCTTCGAAGAACGCTTGTTCCGATTCGGCTAGCTGCTGGGCAAGGTCATCCAACTGCGTGGCAAGCGTCTGGCGTTGGGTTTCGAGCGGCAGAGCTTGCTCAAGGGTCTGCATAGCGCGCTCGGCTTCAGACAGACGCGACAGAAGCGGCCCTGCGCCAGCCGGCAGCTGGTCATCCAGCTCGCGCCGGTCTTGCCTGGCCTGTTTCAACTGGCTTGTGACCAGGTCGAGCTGTCGCTGCGCTGCGTCGAGTCGCCGTGCAGCCGAGTGCTCAAAGAAGAATTTGGCGCCCACCGCACCCACAAGGCCGAGCCCGCCGAGCGATGCGAACGTCCAGCCGGCTGAGCCAACGACCGATGCTGGCAAGATGAAGCTGAGCAGGATGAGCGCGGCGCCTAGCGCAAACAGACCACCCAGCGAGGAGAGTAGCCAACTGGGTAGCAGTTGGCCGTCGACAAGGTGTTGCGTTTGCTCTTCGAGCTCGCGTTGTTGCGCGGTGAGCTTTTCAATACGTTCGTCGACCTGAACACGATGTCGCAACGTTGTCACCTGATGGCCGCATCGCCGCATGGCTGTGGTGATGTCGGGTGCGTCCGCATGCTCGCGTAAAATCTGGGCGATATTCCCGTCGATATTGCTGGCCTGGCGACGCAATGGCTCGATTTGTTTTTCCAGTTCCTGGCAGCGGTGTTGCGACGAAACAACGTCTCGTGCCAGTCGGCGGAGACGTTTGATACGCGAGGGTTGGGGAACTGTGCTGTCCGAGGCCATCGCGGCCGACGATGTTTGACCAGTGGGAGATGAAACCATGCCGAGCTGGCGTTCAAGTTGGCCGACTTCCTCTTGCAAAGCATCGATTCGGCGTTGTTCATCGGCGATCCAGGGGCGTTGTTCGAGCAACGCTTCGATACGCATCGCGTGCCGCGCGAGCGACGGCTCGTTGCCGAACGAGCGAAGGCGCCGGGCAAGCAAGCGGCCCTTTTGGGAAAGGCGTTTGAACTCACGACGTCGACGACAAAGTTCGCTGGTGACACGTTCTAAACGCGCCAGGGCACGAGGTGGTAAGTCGTCTACGCTTGGCATGCTAGCCAATCGCTGATTGAGTTCGCACCGTTGGTTCCAATGCACGCGCACGGCCAGTGCAGCCTCGATCAGCCGTAGTTGCTGCTGCATCGAACCCATCTGCTGGTCCAGCGATGCGATGCGTCGTTGGTGCTCCTCGCGTTGGTGGGTAAGTTCCGCGTACTTACGCGTCAGGCCATGCAGTGGGCGTATCTCTTCGAGCAAGCGCTTGCGTCGCTGGAGCAAGTGAGCTACGTGGCTGCGCTGCGGCGCAGGAGCTAGCACGCGATGCCGCGACCTTTCAAGCTGCTCGATCACGTCGACCAGCGACACGCGATCCAAGCCGGCGCTGATGCGGAAAAGCCATTGAGCGGCCTCTGTATCACTCAACGTGTCAAGGCGCTGTAGTTCGCTAAGGCCAAAAGCGAAGACGTGATTGAACGTGGGCTCGTCGACTTCGCCGAGTAGCGTGTCGAGCAAGTGGTCGTCTTGTCTGGCTCCTTGTTGATCGACGATCTGTAGCGACTCGGCGACGGGGCCACCGATGGGCGTTTCGTCGAATCGTTCGATGCGAAAAGAGCCCATCGGGCTGTCGATCGTGAGTCGCCCACCGCCTCGTCCTCCACGCACCGGGGGCAAATACCGGCGTCGCGGGCCGTTCCAGCCATAGAAGACGCCGCGCACAAACTCCAGCAAGGTGGTTTTGCCCGCCTCGTTGGGGCCATAAAAAACATTGAGCGTTTCAGCGAGCCGTTCGATACGCAGCCCGTTCCAAACACCGAACCCCTGAATTTCTAAATCCACAATTTTCATGGCTGCGGTTCCTCCACGCTGAGCAGCTCAGCACCCAAAGCGGCAGTACGCCGCAAAAGTCTCTCGGTTGAAAGGTGGTCGAGCAGATGCTCGAGCCCGGCTGCTTTCAGCAGGGCGACTTCGCCGGGGGCTTCGGCAGACCAATCGGGCAGTGGCGTATCGCCGCTTTCAAAATGCATCAATTCTCGGAGGAAATCGCCTCGTAGATCGTCCTGTTTGTACCACGCATCGGGCAACGATCGTGCGGGTTCGGCCTCGATCCAGATGCACCACGGACGTGGCCATCGTGCCGCGAAGCGATCTTGCAGCTCCGTTTTCAGCGACTTTCGCAAGGCAGTATGGCGCAATTTCGACAGCAGCGGGCCCTCGCCGGCAATCGTCCAGCAAATGAGCATGTCGCTCTGGCTTTCGCATTGCTCCAGCAACCGTTCGGTTGTTTCTGCCAACTGGCCGAGCAGCCCATCGCGGCTCGTGTTCGCATCGACCAGAATGCGTTGGTGGTGCCATCGGGCCACATCTGTGCTCAGCAGATGAAGTCGCAAGTGGCCTTGGCCATCGGACTCGACCAGTGTGCAACCGTGAGGTCCTGATTCAATGGGGTTACGCCCTTGCGGGGTGCCCGGTAGATGAATCACACGCTGCTCGGTAAGGGGCGTCGAGCGAATGTGATCGCCGCCCAAGGCCCAGTATGCGATCTCGTTCGGGCAGATATTGCGAAAGTCGTCGCTGCGTCCGTAAGCTACGCCAATGGTGAATAGATCATCGCGGTCGACCGAAAATGAAAAGTCTTCCGGCCCGATCGCGCGTTGGCGCAGATCGACACTGCTACCAATCAGCCGGACGATGGGGGCGTGATCACGCTGATGAACGATTTCCTCCGTTCGCTCCCATGCAAACCGATGGACATTCGACGGGAGGCGGATCGCAGAAGGCCAACGTTGCGGAGGATCGACCCGACCACCGGCCCAGTAGACAGCGATTTCCTGCTCGGCCAGCCGCTGAAATTGTTCGACCAAAAAAATAGTGGCTTCTGGGCCGGCGCGATCGGGGTCGATAATGTCGCCCGAAAGCACGACGAAATCGACGTGTCGTTCGACTGCCTGATCGACCACGTGCCGCGCGGCGCGGAGGGGAGCCTTTTGAAACAGGTCAACCAGCGGCTCGGGCACCTCACCGACGCCGCCCAAGGGGCGTTCCAGGTGCCAGTCGGCTGAGTGAATGAAACGAAAAGCCGGTTGAGACATGTGCGCGCCTCCCTGCGCATGAAACTTTTCATTGCTGGCCACCGATAGAGACGGCGGTTTGGCCGTGGCTGCCGCCATTCGAATCAACGCCACGGCGGCCGAATAGTCTAGCTATGGGCCGCCAATTCGCATACCGCAGTTCCCGGCGACTTCGTTTACTTTTGTCAGTTGTGCTGTTTGGCGTGCTTGGCTAAATGCCCCGCCTTCACGCGCCCGACGGGCTGACCGCGGCCGAAATCGTTGCCGCGGCAGGACATTGGGAAAGAGAAGAGAAACAATGCGTTGGGAGAACAGGTGACATTGGCGCGGTGGTTTTGGCCGTTCGCGGGCCGAGCCGGTGCATTGCGGTTGGGGGCCAAGTGGACAGCGTTTCGGCGGATGCGTTAACGCGAGCGTCGACTGGCGCGGTGACGAGGCGAGCTTTTCGAAGGTTTGGATTTGACCGGCTTGGATCGATCCGCCTTTTTGTCTGGGAGGGGGCGGCCTGTCGAAGTATCGAGGCGCCGGCGGGCCTGGCGGGCGATATCGCCGGCGCGGTCGCTCATTCCGAGCATCTCGAACAGGAACCGACTGGCCAACGTTTCGCGAATCTTGCCCCATTTGCGTCGCGTTTTGGCGCGGGAAACGGTCAATCGATCTTGTGCGCGCGTGATGCCCACATAGCAGAGCCGTCGCTCTTCGTCGATGGCAGAGCCGTCGATTTCAATCGAACGTGTGTGAGGCAGCAAGCCTTCCTCTAGACCCACTAGGTAGACGTAAGGGAATTCCAGACCTTTAGCACTGTGTAGGGTCATCAGGGCCACGGCGTTTTGTTGCAATTGTGATTCTTTGTCGCGCGAATCGTCTTGGCCGCCGAGCGCGATCTCGTCGAGCAGACCGACTAGCGTTGGTCGTTTGGCACGGCTTTCGTACTGGGCAGCCGCATTGACAAGCTCCTCGACGGCGGCCCAGCGCGAGAGCCGTTCGTTCGGATCGCTATACAGCCGATCCAATTCCGCAGCATAGCCTATTGCATCGATCATATACCGAATCGATGTGGCGATGCCGGAGCGGTCGAATCTTGCTGCCAATCGCTCGATCAGCTTCCGAAACTCGGAGACGGCGGTAGCAGCCGTATTTGCCAGATCAGAGGGGAGCGGGCCTTTGGAAATCACATCCCAAAGCGGCACACCCCGCGCCACGGCCGCTTCGAGCAGCCGTTTTCTGGTCGTATCGCCGATGCCGCGCGGCGGTGTGTTCAGAATGCGGTCGATTGCCGCATCGTCGGTGGGTGTCGCGATTGCCCGCAAGTAGGCAAGCATGTCGCGGATTTCGCGTCGGTCGTAGAAAGACATGCCTCCTACCAGAACGTAGGGCACCTGCTGTCGGCGGAGTTCGTTTTCAAACGGCCGCGGTTGTTGATTCGTGCGAAAGAGAATGGCGAAGTCGCGAGGCGACGCTCCGTCCCAGATGGCGCGGCGGATTTCGCCCACAATTTCCTCGGCTTCGATCTGTTCGTCGGGAAACGCAACGATGCGCGGCTTGACGCCACCGGAGCGGGCCGCTCGCAACTGCTTCGGATGTCGGTGGCGATTGTAGGAAATCAGTTGGTTGGCCAGCTCCAATATGGGCGCGGCTGAGCGGTAGTTTTTTTCAAGACGTACCACTTTGGCGCCGGGCCAATCTCTTTCGAACCGCAAAATGTGCGTTACATCGGCGCCGCGCCAACCGTAGATCGATTGATCGTCATCGCCAACAACACAAAGATTCCGATGCTCTTCAGCCAGTGCTTTAACCAGAAGATACTGGGTTTGATTCGTGTCTTGATACTCGTCGATCAATACGTGGTCGAAGCGGGCCGCCTCGGTCCGACGTACCTCGGACGCACATTCGAATAGGTCCCATGTGCGGAGCAATAGGTCATCAAAATCCACGGCGCCGGCGGCCTCGAGCGCCTTTTGATAGCGCCGGTAGGCCGAAGCAGCCAGGTGTTCGCGGTCGCTTGCCGCGCGACGAAGCGCCTCGCCCGGCCGGACTGCTGCGGATTTCCAGTGGCTGATCAGGGCTAACAAGTCGGAGGGCCGCAGCATCTCTCCCGGCACATTGATTTCGCGAAGTGCTGCGCGGGCCAGACTTTCCTGATCAGCACGATCGTAGATGGGAAATTGCTCGGGCAGCCCGGCTTGCTTGGCGTTTCGTCGTAAAATGCGAACGCATAACGAATGAAATGTCGAGATTTCCGGACGCGGTGCGCCTCGGCGGCGTCGGATCAAGGCGGCGCAGCGCTGCTGCATTTCATTTGCAGCTTTGTTGGTAAATGTTACGGCCAGAATGCGGTGGGCTTGGGTGCCGTGTTGGATCAGCCGGGCGATGCGGTACGTGACTACGCGGGTTTTGCCCGTTCCGGCCCCAGCCAATACCAGCAGAGGGCCGGACAATGTTTCCACTGCTTCGCGCTGGGCTGAGTTGAGGCGGGCTGCCATTGTAAGGGCCGGGTGCTTGGTGTGGACCACGCCGAGTCGACGAACAGTGGCTAATGAATGACCATGGCGCGCCAGAACGACAGAAGCACGCAGTGAAACACGCCGCGACGGTGGGTAAAGCAGCCTGGCTGCCGGAAAATACCGGAACCGTGATGCTAAGCAGCTCAGGCGGCGAAGCAGATGCAGGCCAGAAACCAAAGCTCGTGGCACAGAGGTGCGCCCGCTGGACGGTTCTTGTAGGCCTGTTTCAGTAGCAACGCAGCTTGACAGTTTTCCGCCGTAAGTTCCAGGCCTTGACGCATTTTCATCGGCAGCCCTATACTTCTGGGTCGGCCTGCTATTTGCACCACCAGATGGTAATTTACCCACCCTGTTTGTCCGGCCTCGGTGTGCGGTGCCACGGCGAATTGGGGTTTCGCGAGGCGAAAATGAAAACGGAGCGTCGACATCAACTGGAAACCAACACACTGGCTGAAAAGCTGAGCCAGTTGTTGCAACGCGTGCAGCCCTACTCGACGGCTATTGTCGGCGCGGTGGTGGCCGTGGTGCTGATTGCCCTGACGTACAACTATCTTTCGTCTCAGGCTGAAGCCAAGGCGGCTGAGGGGTGGAACCGGCTGTTGAACGTTACCATGTCGGGAGTGGACGTCGCGGGTCAGTTGGAAAGCCTGGCCGATGAATACGACGGCACGCCGGCCGGTTATTGGGCGCGGCTCCGGTTGGCTGATATTCAGTTGGGACAGGGTATCGAACAACTGTTTCGCGATCGGGCGGCGGCCAACGACTCGCTGCATATGGCGGCGGAAAACTACCAGCACGTTGCCGATCAAGTAACGGAAAGTTTGTTGTTGCAACGGGCCTGGTTGGGCTTGGGCGAGGCATATGAGAGCCTCGACCGGCTTGATGAGGCACGAGGCTATTATCAGAGGATGATCGAACGCTTCCCTGAGGCTACGTTGGCCAAGCTGGCGCAACAGCGGATCGATGCGTTAGAGCACCCATCGATCAAAGAGTTTTACGATTGGTTCGCACAGCAGTCGGCCGGTTCAAGCATTCAGGACGAGCCGAGTCGATCCGATCTGGAGTCGCTGCCAGACGAGCCGCCCGAGGATGCGGCTGAAAACGATCGCGGCGACGCGAGTGCGGCCGAAGGCGGCTCGGCCGGCCGCTCACAGCCGGAGTCGGAATCGCCCGGCAATTCGGCAGAGACGGGAACACGTGGTGACGAACCGGAAGGCGAATGAGCCAGACGGCCGAGGGGGCAGCACGCGTTGCGCGAGATTAAGTGGTGCGCCACGCCGGATGTTCCGCTCACAGTGTGTCTTTCGTCTTTCTCCCGTCGTAAACGCTCAAAACGCTTTTCCTGAGGCTCTTTTTCTTCTTTTTTTCTGGTTGAGTCGCTCCTCGCATGTCTGATACCGAACGGACGGACGAGACGGTAGAGCTCGTCGTTACCGAGCCGTTCGCGGGTCGCCGGATCGATTGGTTTCTGGCGCAGCAGCTTCCTGCTTATAGTCGCACCCGCTTGCGCGAGGCGATCAACGTGGCAGACGTCCTGGTAGACGGTCAGCGAGTGAAGGCCAGTTTTCTGGTGCAGCCAGGCCAACATGTGCACGTAGTTTTGCCTCGCTCGCGTCCGACCGGTGCGGTGCCGGAAAACATCCCGCTCGACATCCTTTATGAGGATGAATCGCTGGCCGTGATCAACAAGCCGCCGGGCATGGTCGTGCATCCGGCTCGCGGGCACTGGAAAGGAACCTTGGTCAGTGCGTTGCAGTATCACTTTGACCACTTGAGTCAGATTGGCGGACCATCGAGGCCGGGTGTCGTGCATCGGCTCGATCGTGATACAAGCGGTGTGATCGTGGTGGCAAAAGATGACCTAGCGCATCGCCGGCTGGCAGCCCAATTCGAACAGCGCGAGGTTCACAAGGAATACTTCGCTATCGTCAGTGGCTCGCCCGACCGTGATCGCGACTTTGTCGATCAGCCGATTGGGCGTCATCCGACACAGCGGGAGAAGATGGCGATCTTGCGCCAGCCACAAAGCCGTGAGGCCGTAAGTTTTTACGAGGTGCTGGAGCGGTTCGATGGATTCACCACGATGCGAATCGTTCCCCGCACGGGCCGCACGCATCAAATCCGCGTGCATCTTAGTTCGATCGGTTGCCCGGTTCTTTGTGATCGCGCTTACGGTGGGCGACGGCGTATCACCTTGGGCGAAATCTGCCGCCGAGACGATGAAACCGTACTGCTAGATCGCCAGGCGTTGCACGCGCGCAAGCTAATGTTGCGTCACCCACGTACAGGGGCTCGTCTGGAGTTCGAGGCACCTATTGCCAGCGATATCCAGCGCGTTGTAAACGCGTTGCAGGAGTGCCGCCGCCTCTGAACTGGGCTTTTTCGAGGAACACGGCAGTAAGATCTATCTGCCCGTGGATGGCGCGCCGAGCCGGTGTTCTGGATCGGCAAATGACAAATCGGACGGTTGGCATCGGCCAATGAGTCGAGGCTTTTATGCCGTGATCGTCTCGATCAAATTCGTGGTGACCAGTGGGC
>WGDQ01000137.1 GCA_015493185.1 Planctomycetaceae bacterium | reverse complement strand
GCCCAAGCACCAATCGGCAACCTGGTTTGTCGGCTGCCGAGAAGGCCGCGTGCTCACGTCGTTGGGGGCCTATCCCCTCGAGCTTTCACTACGTGGTCACGTGTTTCCGGCCGTGGCCATCGGCTCGGTGCACACGTTGCCCGAGTGTCGTGGGCAAGGGCTCGCTCCTCGATTGCTCGCCTGGGTCGAACGTCATTTGGCAGGGCAGGGCGTAGCGGCCAGCCTGTTGTATTCCGACATCGACCCGCAGTTCTACGCCCGACTGGGCTACCAGCAGTGCCCGAACTGGTCCGGCTGGCACGAGCTCACCCCTCGCGGCAATACGCCTTCGTCCGACACCACGTCTTCCGCCCAGCGGCACGCAGGCAATGCGTCGGGCTGGCCGGCAAACGCGTTGCGGCTCGAACCGTTCGATCCGTTGGAAGGCGCCTCGCGAATGTCGGAGCTTTACTCCCGTTGCCACGGCCGCCGAGCGTTGGCGATTGCCCGCAACGCGAGCTATTGGCACCAGCTTTACCAGCGCAGTCCCGACGACGCCTTCTATTGGCTCGTCGTCGACAACGCGGTGGCGGGCTACGTCCGGCTCTGTCGCGCAGGCGACGACTGGCGCATCGTCGACCATGCTGTCGATGCATCTGTTGTCAGCACCACGGCAGCCGACGGCACACAGCCGCCTGGCGGCAGCGCTACTGGCACCGATCCTTACGATGCGTTGTATCTCGCAGCGGTTCAGCAGGCTCGCCGACAGGGGGTTGCTCGCGTCGGGGGTTGGCTGCCGCCCGACGATGCCGCGCGCCGCTGGTTCCGTCTCGTGCCACGATCCAAAGAAATCGCCATGGTCAAAGCGCTCGATCCAAGCATAGCGTTCGACGAGCAGGCCCTTGAAGCGGCGGGCTATTTTTGCGAAATCGACCACGTATGAGGCGCCCCGCGAACTCGGTGCGATTGCAGCCATTGGTCGGCGGCATCAGCGCCGAAACACGCATTGCAGCATGAGGTGCTTCTGAGCATGACGGAATTCATCCGCTCACTGCTGGGGTTGGGGGCGCTCTTTGCGCTGGCCTGGCTGCTGGTATACATTGCCAAGGCCCCGCGGCGTCGCTGGCGCCGCGAAGTGGCTGCTCGCGAGCCGCTTGATCCGCAGGCTTTTGTGAAGAAGTTCTATCCCAACGGCGAGGTGTCGGCCGATGTGGTTGCGCGGCTGCGCCCCATCTATGCCCGACAGTTCGGCTTCGATCCCGACCGCCTTCGGCCCGACGACAATCCGCGAATCGTCTTCGATCGCACAGACGATGTGCAACTGATCCGCGACATCGAGGCCGAGTTCGGCGTCACCTTTTCAAGCGACGACGTCGCACAGCTCGATGGCTCGCTCGACTCGCTGCTTCGCTGGGTTGCCCGTCGCCTGAGTGCCTCGCGCTCGGGGTCGTGAATCGAATCGGCCCCCGGCGCTTGTCCCCTAAACTGGGCGGGTTTCTCTGCCCGTGTTGTTTCATTTTTTTGTTGAGACAGCGGGTCAACCAACCTCCCCGTTTGCTCGCGGAAAAGTTTTGCGGCTATTCGCAGCAGGCGTTCCGGTGCACACATGCATACACACATACGCGCCCACACAACATCGCGACGCATCGGCCGTCGCAAAGATCGCCACGGCCTTTTTCGGCGGTGTCGTCGCTCGAACAACTCGAACAAAAGAAAGCGGCCGCCGTTGGCTTGCGACGCACGAGCGACCGGACAAATCCGATAAACAGCAAGCGAAACGGCGGTCTGCCTGTCCGCAATTCCCGTTTTGTCCGTTGGCTCTAAAACGCGCCCCGCCGGCTCCGATAAAAAATTGTTGCTAGCCGACCGTGGCCCGCTATATTCACTTCGGTCGAAGACCTCCTCCATCGAGCAAAGGATCTCGCTTACCGTGCGTCCGGTATCCGCGGCAGAGTTCATCGAGACGACCGTCGACGTTCCGTTGCTCGGTTATCTCGACCCAGGAGCGGGCAGCATGCTTCTGCAAGTGCTGCTTGGCGGCTTTG
>WGDQ01000136.1 GCA_015493185.1 Planctomycetaceae bacterium | reverse complement strand
GTGCCGGTGCTTCACGGCACGACCGGCCGCGCCTGTCGGGCCATCGGGTTTTCGGTGGTCGTGTGCGATCGGGGTTTTGCCAAACGCTTGTTCGTTCTCTGTCGCCGCTCAACGTGTCTTGGGCGGGGTGATTTCGTCCGAGACGGCTGGTGTGGCGATTTGGTGGTTGCAACGCGGCGGCTTCCAACGGTTGGCGATCGATCCTTCTCACCGAAGCGGCATTGGCGCCCGATGCCACGCAAGCCAGCGCCAGCGGCGCACGTGCGACTCAGGCGGCTTTTTCCTCGTCGGCTTTCTCGGGAACCTGCTGGAGAATGTCCAGCAAAACTTGGTCGGGCTCGATGCCTTCGGCCTGAGCCTCGAAGTTGAGCAACACGCGGTGCCGCATGGCCGGCAAGTATGCGCGGCGGATGTCCTCGTAGCTCACGTTGTAGCGTCCCTCGAGCAGGGCCCGCACCTTGGCGGCCAACGCCAGGGTTTGGGCACCACGTGGGCTGGCACCCCAGCGAATGTAGCGATTGGTCATTTCCGGGGCATGCACGCCTTCAGGGTGCGTGGCCAGCGTTAAACGCACAATGTAGTCTTGCACGTGGGGTGCCAGCATTACCTGACGGACGAACGCCTGCCATTTCAGAATCTCGGGCCCGTCCATCACGCGTTCTGCCTCGGGCTGCTCGTCTCGCGTGGTGCGGTCGAGAATGGTTGAAAGTTCTTCGCGACTGGAATAGCCCACCACCAATTTGAAAAAGAAACGATCGAGCTGGGCCTCGGGCAGCGGGTACGTGCCCTCTTGCTCGATGGGGTTCTGCGTGGCCAGCACGAGAAAGGGTTCGTCCAACTTGTATCGCACGCCGCCCACGGTGACAGCGTGCTCTTGCATGGTCTCGAGCATGGCCGACTGCGTTTTGGGCGTGGCCCGGTTGATCTCATCGGCCAGGCAAAGCTGCGTGAAAATCGGACCACGCTGAAACTCGAAACGCCGCCGACCGTCTTCGGTTTCCATCACCATGTTGGTGCCCAAAATGTCGGCCGGCATCAGGTCGGGCGTGAACTGGATGCGCGAGAACCGCAAATCGAGCGCCTTGGCCAACGTCCGCACGAGCAACGTTTTGCCCAGTCCGGGAACGCCTTCCAACAGGCAGTGGCCACCAACGAACAGGCACGTCAGCACGCCGTCGACCACGTCGTTGTGACCAACGATCACACGGCCCACTTCGTCGCGAACGGCCTGATAACGCTGAGCGAAACGTTCGGCTTCTTGTTGAATCGATTCGCGGCTTGACATGGTGGCGCGCCCTCTCGTTGTTTGGCGTTCACGTTTCGTGTGTTGTTCCGCGGTTCTGTGGTTACGGTGCCGGTGGGCGTGGAGCCCGGGGCAGTGGCCTTCGTGTTCTTTTGTACCGGGCGGTGGCTGTGTCGTCTGCCGGATGTGCCTTTGTTTTGTAGCCGCGACGTGGTATTGGGTGGCATCGGGGCTTGCACCTTCACTTTCGCTTGCACTTGCTGCGGCGCGAGAAGCCGGCTGCGATAGGCTTTTGCGGCTGTTGCGTTTGGCACGGCGAAGCAGCCCGTTCGTCGATCGCGATCGTTGTGCCGGGGCGTTCGTTGTTCAGCGTTTTGGTTTGCGTTGCTCCCACACCTGTTTTTTAGCCTTCAGAAGACGCTCCGTGTAGCTCGACTCATTGGCTTCATCGGCCGTGCGTTCGGGGGCGGCCGCCGTAGGATGTGCCTCGGTCGGCGCGTCGGCGGCGGTTTGTTCGGGCGACTTCGTAGAAGCCGTTGGCGATGCCGGCTCGGACGCCGAGGTTTGCACAAGACGCTCCTCTTCCAACGAACCCGGTTGTTCCGGCGTGCCGGACGGCTCGAAACGCGACGTTGCGCGACGCTGCTCGATGCGCTGATCGACTTCGGCCTTACGTTGTCGCAGGCGGTCGAGGTGCGGGGCCGCGTCGTCGGGCACGTGCCCTCTGCGCCGCAAACGTTCGATGAGCCGCCGCAGCACGGCCACCAGCCAGCCCACGCGAAACGCCACACGGCGCACGAGCACATCGAAGAACAGCGCCACACCGGCCACAAACACGGCCCACGGCCAAATGGGGCGAACGTCGACGGCCGGCGCCAGGTCGCGGCGGAACGGGTCGAGCTGCAAGAAGGCTTCTTCCTCGCTCTGTTCGTCGGTGGGCTTGATCAACCGCCCCGGTTGGCCACGCGGCGGACGCAACGACGCCAGATTGCCCAGCAGCACGCGGTTCGTGAAACGACGGCGGAACTCGGCCGAGTAGGGCACGTTGACGCCGACACGAAGCGGTGCTTTGCCGCTGCCGGGAGTTAAAGACAAAAAGTAGCTGCCCGATTCGTCCGCATCGAAGCTGCCCACGTAGCGGCCCGGTGCTACCTGCTCCAACTCCAGCGAAAGGGGTTCCATGTCGGGGCCGATCACCGTTCCGCGCATGAGGAGAAAGTTGAGCAGTTGATCTTGGGCATCCATCGCTGTGACGATCACGTCGACGCGCCCGTCACGGGGTTGTGTGGTTACCTGAAAGTTGGCGCCGCTGTCGCTC
>WGDQ01000135.1 GCA_015493185.1 Planctomycetaceae bacterium | reverse complement strand
CTTTTTGCAAACCCGATCGCTGCGATTGGAAAATGGCGAAATCCAAGAAAGCATCGCGCACTCTTTGGACGAGGTGCTGGCCAACGGTGTGGCGGGCACGCTGCTGGAACCGGTAGGCGGTTCGGGCGGATCGACCGACGGGGGCTCCGCATCGGCCAACTTGGGCACGTTTCAAATCGTGATCAACGCCGGCACGGGGCTTGCGGCAAACCCCGAGGCACTGGCAGCCTTCGAGCGGGCAGCTGACCTGTGGGAAGAGCGCATTGCCGATCCGATTACGGTGACGATCGACGCCGACCTGCGCCCGTTCGGCAATCCGTTCATCATCGGGCAGGCTTCGAACATCTTTCTGGTTTCGGATTACGACACGGTGCGCGACGCGATTGTGGCCGACTCGGCTGCCGAAGGCGACGACATCGTTGTGCAGTCGCTGCCAACGGCGGCAGAGTTTTCGTCGACGCTGCCACCCAACTTCAGCAATAGCGGTGAGATCCTCTCGTCGAAGGCGGGGTTGAAAGCGGCCGGGTTCTCGGATCTCGACATGCTGTTCGGGGCGCTGGACGCGACGATCGAGTTCAACAGCGATTTCGAATTCGATTTCGACAATACCAACGGCGTCGATAGCGACAAAATCGACTTCGAATCGGTGGCCGCCCACGAAATCGGGCACGCGCTGGGGTTCATTTCGGAAGTCGACACGATCGACTTTTTCCAAGAGTTGGGAATTACCGGATCGGTGAGCCCTTCGCCGCTGGACCTGTTCCGCTTCGAGAATTCGCCGACCACGATTCCGGACACCTTTACCGAATTCACCACGTTCGCACGCAACCTGGTGCCGGGCACCGAGGCGGTGACGGCCGACTTGAGCGATACGTGGGCGATGTCGACGGGGGCCATTGCCGGCGACGGGAATCAGGCGAGCCACTGGAAGGCGGACGAACTGACGGGGCAATTCATCGGCATCATGGATCCGACGCTCGACTTCGGCGTGGCCGAGCCGATAACCGAGGCCGATTTTCGCGCGTTGGATGTGATTGGCTGGGACATTGCGACCGAATCGATCGTCGGGCCGCTGATTACGATCGACGACGTTTCAGCGTTGGAAGGTAACAGTGGCAGCCAAACGTTTCAGTTCACCGTCACGCTCGACGAAGCGCAGGATGCGGACCTCGACGTGGACTTCACCACGGCCGACGGCACGGCCACGGCGGGCGAGGATTACGTGGCCACCTCGGGCACGCTCACATTTGCCGCCGGCGAAACCACGATGACGATCGACGTGGAGGTGAGCGGCGACACCACGATCGAGGCGGACGAGATATTCTTCGTGCAATTGACGCCCGTAGGGACGGGCACGGTGCTGGCGCCGGGTGTGGGCACGATTTTGGACGATGACAATACGGCGCCGGTGGCCGTGGATGATATGGCGACCACGACCGAAGGTGTGCCGGTTGTGATCGACATTTTGGCCAACGACTTCGACCCCGACGAACCGCTGGACATGCTCGACCCGGGGTCGGTGCAGATTGTGATTCCGCCGGTGACGGGCAGCGTGGAGGTGGACCCGCTGACGGGCATGCTGATTTTCACGCCCGACCCGGGATTTTTCGGCAACGACGCGCTGGTGTACACCGTGGCCGATTCGTTTGGCAAGGTGTCGAACGAGGCCGTGGTGACGATTTTGGTGCAGGCCCCACCGGTAGCAGTGGACGACACGGCCACGACGGACATCGATGTGCCGGTGGTGATCGACGTGTTGGCCAACGACTTCGATCCGGATGGAATGATCGACCCGACCACGGTGACGGTGATCGACGCGCCGTCGTTCGGCACGGCAACGCCGAACCCGGATGGCACGATCACCTACACGCCCGATGCCGGCTTTGCCGGAGGCGATGTGTTCACCTATCGCATGCAGGACGACAGTGGCCTGTTTTCGAACGAAGCCACGGTGGTGATTCGCGTGGGCGATCCCGTGACGCTGAGCGGCGAGGTGTACTTCGATTCCAACGGCAACGGGCAGCGCGATCTGGGTGAGCTTGGCATTGAAGGGGTGATCATTCAGATCGAAAAAACCGACGGGCCGCTGACGTTTACCGAGTCGATTTTGAGCGGGCCGGATGGTCAGTTCATGCTCGAAGAGAGCGATATCGATTCGTTCTTGCCGGCGGGTATGTACACGATTCGAGAGATACAGCCCACGATATTGATTGATGGAGCGGAACGTCCCGGCACGCCGGCACCCACTGGGCCGGCGACCAACGACGCGTTTATCGACATCCCGCTGGGGGCGGGCCAATCGACGGCGGGCTATCAGTTTGGCGAATTGGGACTGACGCTCGAGTTTCTGACGGCGTTTCTGCCGCTGGGCGTGCTGAGCACGGCGCAAAACGAAACGCTCGATCTGACGGACATCTTGTATTTCGACTTCGACCTGAACCTGGCCAGCGGACCGGCGCTGATCGCGCTGGACAGTGGTTGGGAAGGCACGCTGGATATTCAGCTCGACTACGCCCCCGACGGCGAGCCCGTTTCGGCGGCGCTGTACGACCGGTCGATGAACGTGGTGGCCTCGGCGTCGTCGACGGGCGGATCGCTGGCGCTGAGCCAGCCCGGTTCGCTGGGCGAGGGCTATTTGCTTTTCATCTCGGGCACCAGCCCGAGCGTGAACGTGCAGCTTTCGCGGACGGCGGCACCGACCGCGCCGAACAACGCACCGACGCTGGCGCCGCCGCCGACGTTGTACGTGGAAGAAGGCGAGTCGTTGGTTGCCTCGCTCGAGGCCAACGACCCGGACGGCGATTTGCTGACGTATTTGCTCTCGCACGGCGCGCCGGAGGGATGGACGCTCGATCCGCGGAGCGGGCAGATCACCTGGAATCCGGTGGATGGCTCAGGCCAAACGATCGGCGTGCCGGTGGTGGTGTTCGATGGTGAGTCGAACGACAGCGCCGACGCCGGCATTGTGCACGTCGAAGTGGCCAACGTGGCGCCGGAGGCGGGCCTGTCGGGTCCGGACGTGTTGGTGCCGGGCTACGAAGCGACCTTTACGCTGTGGGCCACGGATGCCTCGCTTTCAGACCAGGCGGCCGGGTTTACGTTCGACATCGACTGGGACGGCGACGGCACGGTCGATGAGTCGGTTTCCGGTCCCAACGGCATGCAGGTGACGCACGCCTTCGACCTGCTGGGCAACTTCAACGTGCTGGTTACGGCCACCGACAAAGACGGTGGCGTGAGCACACCGGCAAGCCAGCAGGTG
>WGDQ01000134.1 GCA_015493185.1 Planctomycetaceae bacterium | reverse complement strand
TGAATGCCGACGTTGTCGAGCGTTACGTCGAACTGGCCGCTGATAAATGTGGTGATGTTCTCGGTCACCAGTCCGCCCAAAATTTCCAAGTCGATGCCGATGAAGCTGGCGTCCGGCCCAGTGTCCACGACGTTGAGTGTCGTCGAAACGGGAACGGCGCGCGATGTTGCGGGCACCGCGCCCCAAACGACGCACGTGGCCACAGCCACAAGATACCTGACCCCGACCGGACGGAGGCGACATGACATGATTGCTGCTCCTAGCTGGTTTTTGGCAGAGGACCGGAAACCGAACCGGCGACGTGCATCACGCGGGCCCGTTGGAGCGCCGCTTTACGCGGTCCGCCGATTCGAGTCCAAATCCCTCCGCGTGCTGTCCCCCTGCATTTCTTCGCTGCCCCGCCGCGCCGCCGCTGCCTTTGCAATAACCTGACGCGCCACGGAAAGCTGTGACGACCATAACACGGTAGAAAACCGTGTCAACCAAACACCGGCAAAAGCCGCCTCCGAATACGAAAAAAGCCTTTCCGCAGTGCGGAAAGGCTTTGGTGATGCGCTGTTCGCGCAATTAGCTCGGCGAATTCTTCGGGCGTGCAGGGTGAAATACCTCACCGCCACGTCGGAAACACACATCGCTCATTTTTTGGGCGGTGCGGCCGCGCGAGCCGTTTTCTCCTCGCGTTGATCTTTTTCGCTGCTCTTTTCTTTGTCGGGCAGTGGCGCCCAAACAAACCAGCCGATCATCATTTCTTCCCAGGTCTGCAACCCCCAGCCCACGGGCTGCGTGGGGTCGGGGTTGGCCAGATTGTCTTCCGAGTTGTCGAAGTGTGCCACGCAATACATGCGGCTTCCCTTTGGCACAAACTTCGGCTCGGCGAAGTAATAGGTGTTTTGCCAGTTGAAATCGTAGTTCGGAATGTCGAGCAAGATTTCACGGCTGCCGTCGGGATAGTGCAGCTCGTAGCGAAACGCCTTGCCTCGCAGGTGCATGTGCGGCATGAGCGAAACCAGCAAACCATCGTGGCGAAACTTCTTCGTCGCCACCACTTCATGGTTGCGGGCGCCCGCGGGAATCTCGAAAAACACGTTGATCGCCAATCCCGTTTCCACTTCGTGCTGCACTTCGCTCGGGTCGGCAAACACCAGCCCAATGGAACTCAGGTCCTTGGTTTCCGTACCAATGGCCGTGTAGTGCATTTCAAACACAAACTTCGTACCCGCCGGTACTTTGATGGCCATGCCCTCGGGCAACACGGTGGGCGGGTTGCCGGGCGCCGTTCCCGACAGCAACTGATGGCCCGGCACCCCCTCGGGCAAATTGCCCTCGACGTGCGCATCCTGCGGAATCATGTAAACAATGATGTGGTGCACCACGGCCCGATTGCCGGGCAAGCATTCGGCCGCCTTCACCCACACATCTTCAGTGAAACCCGGATCGACGGTGAAGTATTGGTATTCGATCGTTCCTTCGGCCGGCACCGTGAAAGGTTCGTCGGCCATCTTCACCACCATGTCGGGCTGCTTCGGCAAGCGCCATCCTTCCACAAACGTGCGCGGCTCGGGCAAATCAGCCGGATCTCCTTCCGGGCTGCCGGCATCCACCCACTGCTGAATCAGCGCCTCTTCCTCAGGCGTCAGCCGGCAGTCGTTCTTCCACCGTCCGTAACGCTCATCTGCGTGCCAGGGTGGCATCCGCCGCTCACGCACCACCTCGGCAATCATGTCCGACCAGCCCACCACCTCGTCGTAGTCGGTCAGCGCAAACGGCGCAATCTGCCCCGGACGATGGCACTCGACGCAGCGGTTCTGAAAGATCCGGGCGATTTGGTTCGAGTACGTAACTTCGCTGTTCGGTTTGGGGTGCCGAATACGACCGATCAAGCAACCCGGCGCACGGGTTACCGCCACGCTGACCGGCTTGCCTTCCAACACTTCGTCAACCGCTTCGCGCAAGTCGCTGCGTTCCGGCTTCGGTTTTTGATAACCGACGCCCTTCTGGAAACCGAACTGATCGTCCATGCGGCCCCAATACCGTATGACGCGTTGCTGATCGAGCACGAAAAACTCGGGCGTACGCACTGCGCCGAACTGATCGGCCACATGGTTGGCAGCATCTTTGAGCAACGGGAAATTGATCTCATAAACGCGCGCAAAGTGCGCCATCTCCGTGATCGAATCTTGCCGGTTGGCATTGATGCCGATCACAGCCACGCTCTTACCGGCCGACTTCCACTCGTTTACCAACTGCACGAGCCGGGGCGTGTAAAGCTTGACCAACGGGCATTCGATGCCCAAAAACGCAACCACCACCACTTGATGGTCGTCGAAGTCGGA
>WGDQ01000133.1 GCA_015493185.1 Planctomycetaceae bacterium | reverse complement strand
GATGCTGGGGCGTCTGCGGCGGGCTGCTCTTTGCCTTTGGCGGGTTGGGCCTGCATGGCAGCCGGAGATTTGCCGGCGGCGGGCGGTGCACCGGCCGCTGGGGCACCGGCTTGAACGGCCGGCTTTGAGGCCACGGCTGGTTTCGGGGGCTTCGCATTGGCGGCTTTGTTAGCACCGGCCGGTTGCGATGCGGAGGGCAGCAGAGGTTTGCTGGCAACACGAGGCACCGGTGGTGCCACAGATGCACCTTCCAGCTTATTACGAAGCTGCTGGCCAAGAGCTCCGATGTCAACGTTCGGGTCTTCCAGGTCGAACACCCATTTCTCATCTCGGTCGTCTCGCGGCAGCCGTATCGCAGTAATTGCCCATCCCTCGCTTTCGAGCCGCAAGACAAGATCGCCTGTCTCTTGCTGGGCTTTGGGGCGTCCGCCGGGCGGCACGCCTGGTTGTGGCGGCACCGGCCGACGACGGTTCGCCCGACGCGAACCGCGTGGTCGGCGTCGGCCCCGGTTGGGTCCGGTTGCCTGATCGTCATCGGTCGTTTCAACGGTTACGTGTGCCACGGAGCCATCGACGTCGACCTTACCAACTACGAAGTTCTGCCTGCGGATGAACTGCGGCGGCTTGATCATGTCATCAGCCACAATCTCTGCCGCACGCTGGCTCAAGTAGCGCTTCATCCGGGCTACATCGCCACGTTTGACGGCGCGAAGAAACGCCTCGACCTGCTCACGAACCTGTCGCGGATGCTCACGCCGGGCCGTGCGTTCGGCCGCCAACCGCGCGGCCCACTCCCACGGAGCCATGGGGTTTTCATCTTGCCACAGGCCTCGACGAGCCTGACGGGCCGCTTCCATTGCGGCAACCATCGCTGCTGATTTCACCTCCCGATCGTCGTACCAGGCCCAACCCGATTCGACGACCTGCTTATTGAGCGAGCGGCCGTTGAGAGTTACCCGCCCTCGAATGCCGCGCAGTCGGTCGCCGCCCACGCAACGTACATCCACCTTGCGTCCCAGCGCCAGGCGACGCAGGGCCTCTTTCGACTCGTCCGCTCGGGGCTGATCTTTTTCAGGAGCCGCTACGGCATCCAACACAATGCGGTAGCGCCGACCCCCAGATACGACAATGAGCAGGTCGCCTGATTCAACCGATGCCACCACACCAGACAGGCGCGGCGGGAAGTCGTCGGCATAGGCCGCCCCTGCAAGCCCGCAGGTTGTTGCCATCGAAACAAGCCATGCGGCAACGCCGACGGATCGCAATCGTCGTGTGACTTCACGCCACGGGGCGTACTCGGGTGATCTGGTCCATATCATGGTTGTTTCCACCTTGGCTGCGTTGGAGCCGCCATCGCTCGCGAAGCCGGCTGCTTGCAGCAAAAACTTTCTTGCCTCGCTACCGTTCCTTGTTCACGCAGGAGTCGCCGGCGGTTTTTTCTGCGCAATGGCGCGCTGGCTGGTAGGCGCGTCGGAGCCGTGTTACTCGGCCAGCAGCTTCCCGGCGATCAGTCCCGTGTGAAGACGGTCAGCCTCTTATTGTCGCAACAGGTGCCGGCGGTTGAAAGCCACTATCCCCTGTTTTTCTCCTCAGGCACGCGGAAAAACACGCGCCGCAGCACGTTGCTCAGAGCCGGGGTAGCAGGCCGCCGTGTCGCATGCACCGGCCTGCATTGCGAACAAGCGAAGTGGGGCTAAAATCGCTGCGCTTGGCTGTCAACGCCCCGTCCACGATATGTCGCGACCAGCGGCTCCAGAGCAGACTGCGGTGTTGTTGGCCTGTTGCGTACCGGTTGCGGCGATTCCTGCTTTCTCACCGGCACGAGCAGAAAAAGCACGCCGCCGCGAGGACCGGTGTGCAAACCAAGGCCTTGCTCTCAGGGCCGTCGGCTTCCCGTACTCGCTTTTGTCACGCAAATTGGCAGAGAGGGCTACCGCATGTCGATTCGCCGCTTCATGGATGAGTATTTCCGTCATTTCAATGCCCGGGAAACGGTCGAAGCCGCCCGCGCGTGGCAACATCATCTCGATGCAGGCGGCAAGATGTTTCTGGCCATGGGGGGCGCGATGAGCACGGCCGAGCTGGGCAAGATCCTGGGCCGTATGATCCGCGCCGATAAGATCCACGCTGTCTCGTGCACCGGCGCCAATTTGGAAGAAGACCTTTTCAATCTGATCGCCAATCCCGAATATCGCCGCGTGCCAAACTACCGGGACCTGACGCCCCAGCAAGAGCTAGCGCTTCGCGACGAGGGGCTGAACCGCGTGACGGACACGTGCATTCCTGAAACGGCAATCGACCCAATTGCTCAGAAGCTAATTGATTTGGCCTGCCAGACCGCAAAGGCACAAAAGGCGAAGTTTCCTTACGAGTATGTTTACGAGATGATCGAGGACGGCACGCTTCAGCGCCTGGCCAAAATTCCGCTGGAGGAATCTTGGGTCGTCGCCGCGCACGAAAAGAAGCTGCCCATCTATACGCCTGGTTGGGAAGACTCGACCTTGGGCAACATTTTCGCGGCCGCCGTGATGAGCGGCAAAGTGCCACGGCACGATGTGGTCAAGTCTGGCACCATGCAGATGGAGCACCTCGTCGGATGGTATCGAGAGCATGAAAAGCATGCCTCGATCGGCTTCTTTCAGATCGGCGGAGGCATCGCGGGAGATTTTGCCATTTGTGCGGTGCCGCTCATCCTGCAAGACTTGAAGCAGCCATGCAACTTCTGGGGCTATTTCGCCCAGATCTCCGACTCGGTGACGTCTTACGGATCGTATTCCGGTGCCGTGCCGAACGAAAAAATCACCTGGCACAAGCTCTCGCCGGAAACGCCCCGCTTCATGATCAACTCCGACGCCTCGATCGTGGCCCCATTGATCTTCGCCTATCTGCTCGACGAAAACAGCGGCACCCGCGGGTGAAGCAGACGGTCAATCGCAGCAGCAAGCCATTTGCTATCAGGCAGGCGCGGGTATGCCGCAAGAACCCCCCGCGTGTCTCTAAAGATTGAGATAGGGTCGCCTCGGCTCAGACGACGCTTTCAGCAGGCGGGTGGGCATCGTCGGCCTCTACGCGGCCGTCGCGCAGGCGAATGATTCGTTGTGCGCGTTGCGCCACCTCGGCACTATGCGTGATGACCACCACCGTCATTTTCTGCTCTTCGTGCAATCGCTCGAAAAGGTCGAGCACCTCCTCGGTCGTCCGCGAATCGAGGCTGCCGGTCGGTTCGTCGGCCAGCAACAGATCCGGGCCGTTTGCCAGGGCGCGTGCGATGGCCACACGCTGTCGTTCACCTACCGACAGTTGCCGGGGCAAATGGTGCTGTCGGTGCTCCAGGCCAACGCGTTGCAACAGCTCGCGTGCCCGCGCGGCCCTTTGCTTCGGCGAGCGTTTGGTCTCAAACATGGGCACTTGCACGTTCTCTAGTGCCGTGAGCGTGGGCAGCAGATGAAACGACTGAAACACGAATCCTAGGCGGGCGGCCCGAAAACCATCGAGATCGTGAATCTTGGAAAGTGGCTGTCCTTCAAAATAAATTTCGCCCACGCTCGGCCGATCGAGCGCCCCGATCAGGTTGAGCAACGTCGATTTGCCGCTACCGCTAGGGCCCACAATGGCAACGTAATCGCCGCGCCGGATGGTAAGGTTCACGTCGACGAGTGCGGTAACCTGACCATCTTGGTAAACCCGGCTGAGACGTTCGGCGCGTATGAGCACCTCGGTCCCCGACGTTGCATCATCACTCGCCCGCGCAGTTGGCTGCAAAACGCTCATTCGAGCTCCAAGAATCAACGAAGAAGCGGTTCGAGTCCAGGCCATCCCGCGTTTGAACTTCGCGGTAGCCCGTTTGCCAAATGTGTAGCATAGCCGATGCCGCGAACGTCGACCAAGCCATCGGCACGCCGTAGGTCGCATGCTCCAAACGGCCACACAATCCCGACGGCAGATCCTCGCAAACAAACGTGGTGCTTCGCGCTGATCGAGCGTTGCAACGGCAACAAGGCGGCCGTTCCCTGCGTGCCGGCCGCTACTGGCCGGATCGCCTTTCGACCGCCGGCCTCTTCGCGTTCGCCATTCGCGCGGGAAGCGGCAATCGAACCCCGAGAAGGTTCGTCGCCGGACACGGCCCGCTTCCGATAGTGAACGCTTCTCAATTGGTCGGCGTCCCGATTCGCTGGCTCTCTCGTGGCTTCAGCGCAACGAACGGACAATTGTTTCACGCTGCCTGCTATGAATCGCCCTCTTTGCGCTTCACGCACCAAGCAATCGAAGTCACGCAGGCAACGCCGGAGCCCATGCTGATGAGTCAGGCTCCCGAGAGTTCGACAGCTTCTTCTTCAGCCTCGTGAATGAGTTCGGCTACTTGCCTTCGACTCACCGCCCAATACACGGCTCCGATGGTCGCGTTGATGATGGTGATCACTCGGTAGCCGATCGCCACCACGAACCCCTGTCCGGCGGCTACCGTCACGGCCGTTGGCAGATGCGAATACATGTAGTCGATGGCTGCCTCGAAGGCCCCCAATGCCATCAACGGA
>WGDQ01000132.1 GCA_015493185.1 Planctomycetaceae bacterium | reverse complement strand
AGAAGAGGACTTTTCTTCGTCGTCGTTGCCCGATGCGGTCGTGTTTGTCTCGGGGGGCGTGAGCCAGTGGTATTGTTCGAACGACTCGATCACGGACGGATAGCCCGGGTCGAGCGTCGCTTCGAACTCGCGCCACAGCGCCTCGGTTTGTGGCAGGGCAGCAAGCCGATCGGCGGCCTGGCGGCAGGCCGCTTCGTCGGCGTAGATGTGTATTTCGAGCCACTCGTTCGGATCACGCGTGTTTTGCAGATAGATAGCGTCCTGGCCAAACTCTTCCTCGTAGAGCTCAGCCACGCGGCGCTGCACATCGCGAAAGCGATCCATCTGCGAAGGCAGCACGCGATAGCGAAATGTCTTGACGTACATCCGCTCCACTCTTTGGCGCGGGTTTACAAATAGCCCAGCTTTTCCAACGCCGAAACCGCGGCCAATGCGGTGAAGAACAGGCCAGCGGCGATCATCGCCAGACGCACAAACCAACCAGGACGCAATTCGCGAGGCAGCAGCAGCAAATTCACTGCCAACGTGTGAAAGCAACTGAAACCCAGCGCGAAGTTATAAAAGATTGTGGCGTAAATGAGCAACTGCTTCGGCTTGCCCACGGTGAGCATCACCAGAGCAAAGGCTGACCAACTGAAGAGCACGGTGAAATACACTTTTTTGATTTCGCCCGGATCGAGCTTTCGCAGCCGTGGACTGGCGGTCCAGAAAACGTCTACCCAGCGTCGGATCAACCCATCGGCCGTGCTGGCCATGCTGGGCGCCAGAACAAGAAAGCCGCAAAACAGCGTCATAAACCAGCAGAAGCGTCCCATGGTCGGTCCCGAGATGCTGGCTACGCGGCTCTCCACACCCGCGGCGGTCATGCCGGCTACGGCCCAATCGTTCACTTCAGTGCCCCGAGGCAAAAACTCCACGGACAGCATGCTCGGCAAGGCCAGCCCCAAAAAGCACGCAGGAAACCAGACGATCAGTTGGTCGCGAGCCACATGGCGATACCATCGGCGCCAGCGAGGCAAAACAGCACGCGTTACGTGAAACACGCAGCCGACATGCGATAGCTTGATGTGTCGACCACCGATCAGGCTAGGAATCGCTCCCACGTGCCACCCCATGCCCCAACCGCTGTCGCGTGTGTAGTTGCTGATCGGCGTGTTGGTCAGGCCCCCTTGCCCGGCAATGGCGGCCATCGCTGCCAGCAGGGCGATCATGCTCCAATCCACCTGCGGCAAGCCGTTGCCCGCAAGTAGCGACGAGAAAATATTGTCGACGTTGTCGCCGTCGCAAATGCCGTCGCCGTCTAGATCGTCAAACGCGTCGGCCCGGTCGATCTTGCCATTGCCGTTCGTATCGCGACGCGGCTCCACCACATCGAGATGACCGTCGCCGTCCCAGTCTTCGCCCGGATCGAGCCGACCGTTGCCGTTGAGATCTTCACCCCGTCGGACCGGCACGTTCCCGAACTGCACGAATCCGGTGAAAATGTCGCGCCAAGTAGACAGGTGCGAATAAAACACGCCCAAAAAAACCAGAAAGCCGAGCACGACCACGATCTTGAACGACATGATCGCTTTCAAGGCGTTGTAAATCTTCCCACCGAAAATCAGGGGAAACAGCGACAACAGAAACACGCCCCACGCTAACGCCGTCATCCGCGTTGCATCCACGGGGTATACGGCCGGATCGGGCAAACGCCCCCAAATGGTCATAAAAAGAGGGGTGGCAGCGCTGGCCGCCAGATATGGGAAAACCGAGCCGAAGTCGAGCACCAGGTAAACCAGTAGCCAAAACGCCGGGCCGGGAAGCAAACGCAGTTTGCCCGTGAAAATAGGTTCGCCGCAATAGAGCGTGTAGCGGCTGATCTCGATGTTGTAAATCAACTGTCCCAGAATGCTCAGGCTGGCCAGCCACAGCAGCGCGCCGCCGTAGCGAGCCGTCACTTCGGGCCCCACGAGCCACTCGCCACCGCCAATGGCCGCGCCACCTGCGATCAAGCCCGGTCCGAGCAGGGCGAACCAATTACGCCAGGTGAACCGTGGCGCATCGCCCAGTTCCCCCACGGTCCAGCGGGGCATTGCATGCGAACCGGGCCAGGGCGCTTCGGGGGGCTTACCTCCCGACAGCGACTCGTTGTGTGCGGGCTCGACCATGGGCAGCGTTTCCCTCTGTGGGCAACAATCAACAATTATGTAAGCGACCTGTAAGCGATTTGAGCTATGT
>WGDQ01000131.1 GCA_015493185.1 Planctomycetaceae bacterium | reverse complement strand
CGGCGGTCATCGCGTGGAACACCGTCCCATGTGTCTGCGATGCCGGGTCGCGGTTTGCGCGCACGGCAGCACAGATACGACTTCCGCAATCTTTTGACACGCTCAGGGGCATGCGTTCAAATGGGCCAAACGGTCGCATCAAGCGCTTTCCTAACCACTGGTTGCCAACAAACACACGTCGCGCACTCGGGATAAAACCAGAAAACCATCTGCCATGAACTCCGGCGAGCAGCTCGCACCCGAACTACGAACCATGCTGCGCATCCAGCAGGTTATTGTTGCGGCCATGGCAATGGGCGTGCTGGTCTTCTTGATGGTCTCGCTAGCGATGCACACCACAAGCGACCCGCCTGAGATGTTCGGCATGCTCACGATGATTGCTACCGGGGCCGCCGTGGCCGGGTTGGCCGCACGCGCGGTGGTGCCCGTGCTCATGGTTCGCACACAGCGGCAACGGATCGCCCGGGGCGAGTGGAAGCCCTCGGCAGAAATGCCGGGCGGGGCCATGATCGCAAAGTTGGGCCCCGACGGTGCGCTGATGATGTTGCACCAGTTGCGGGTCATCGTCGGTTCGGCGCTGATCGAAGGGGCGGCGTTTCTGGCCATCATCGCTTTTTTCATCGAAGGCTCGCCGGTTGCCGCCGGTCTGGCCGTGTTGTTGGCCGCTTCGTTGTTCGTGCAGTTTCCCACCCAGCGCCGTGTGGCCGCATGGCTCGCCGAGCAGCGACGGCTCTTGGAAGAAGAAAAACTACTCGGCCGCTCGACGTCCGACATCTAACGACCGATACTTACCGATACGTGACGTCCAACAGCAAATGCTCGACGCCTAACACCCGACACTCAACGACCAAAGCTGCGACCAAAGTCCAGCGTCCCGCCTCGGCCATATGGGCCGCGCAGTGGTTTACGGCTTCCCCCCGTTTCGTTTCCCGGAGGCCGGTTTCATGACCGTTTCTCCCTCCTCCTCGTCTGGCAAAAATCGCTGCCCGGGCCCGCCCTCGCGCCGCGAATTGCTGCGCATCGGGGCCCTTGCCTTGTGCGGCCTATCGCTGCCTGAGATTCTTGCCGCCCAGTATCGCACGGCCGCGGCCGAGTCGCCTTCGCTCGACCATGCTGCCGACGACGCGCGATCCGTCATCCTCTTCTACATGTGGGGCGGCCCGTCGCATTTGGAAACCTACGACCTGAAGCCCGACGCGCCGAGCGAGTACCGCAGCCAGTTCCGGCCCATCGCCACGTCGGTGCCGGGCATGCAGATTTGCGAGCTCTTTCCCTTGCAGGCCCAACGGGCCCATCGGCTCTCGCTCATCCGTTCGCTGCACCACGAAATCAGCATTCATAACGACGCGGCCATCGAAGTGCTCACCGGCAAGCGACCCAGCCGGCTCGATCCCACATCGTCGGCCACCAGTGAGCATCCTGACTTCGGCATGGTTGCCAGCCGCACGCTGGGGCCTTCGGCCACGGTGCCCATGCCGCCTTATGTGGCGATTCCCTATCGTCTGCACATGACGCGGCCCGTGTATCTGGGCGTCGAGCATCAGCCGTTCGTGCCCGGCGATCCGTCGGCCAAAGGCTACAGGCCGCCGCAGTTGAATCTGGCCGCCGGCACCGATGCCGAAGCGCTCGACGACCGCCGTGGTTTGCTGAAGCGGCTCGACGTGCTGCGCCGCCACCTCGATTTGCACGGCGCAATGGCCGGCACCGACCGCTTCCGGCAGCGGGCCTTCGAAATGCTCACCAGCCCTCGCATCGCGTCGGCTTTCGATATCGGCCGCGAAGATCCGAAGCTCCGCGACCGCTACGGCCGCAACCGCTGGGGTCAGGCTTGCCTGCTGGCCCGCCGTCTGGCCGAAGCAGGGGCCCGCGTCGTTTCGATCTATGCCAACACCCCTAAAGACGGCCCTCAATACACCAACTGGGACGATCATCCCGACAACGCCGGACGACCGGGCCATTTTGCCGACTACATGCGCCGCCGATTGCCCTACATGGATCAAGCGCTCTCCGCATTGATCGACGACATTTTCGATCGAGGACTCGACAAAGACATCCTGCTCGTAGCCGTGGGCGAGTTCGGCCGCACGCCCCGCATTTCGCACCGCCGCCTCACCGGTTCGGTCGGACGCGACCATTGGCCTCATGCCTTCACCGCGCTGGTTTCTGGCGGTGGCCTGAAGATGGGCCAGGTCGTTGGCGCTACCGACTCGAAAGGTCAGCATCCCATTCAGCGCCCGCTGCGACCGCAAGACCTGCTGGCCACGATCTACCGGCACCTGCGCATCGACCCCCACCAAACATTCACCGATTTCGCCGGCCGCCCAATCCCCATCCTCTACGAGGGCCAACCCATCTCCGAGCTTATTTAACCGAGTGGTTGAAGCACGACTTCGACGCCCAAAGCCAGCCGCAAAAAAACGGTTCACCCCAATTCGAATCAGCCAGCCCCAGTTGCAGGCATCGCCCAATCGCCGTGTCGGTGCTGCTCTACCGATGCTCAAGGTGCTTCAAGGTAGAACCAAGGTAGACAGGGCGGACAAACATCCAATCGCAATGCCGAGCACCGGCTGGCCAGTAGAAACACAACCCTCTCAGCACCACAAAACAGCAACGGTCGCGGCCGATCGCGGCGGACGACGGCAAGGTGAAGAAACCATGATCCCGGCACACGAAACCACGCCAACCTTATCGCGGCGCCAGGCGTTGCGGCTTCTTGGTGGGTCGGTCGTGCTGGGCATGTCGCGTGCGGGGCAGAGCAAACCCGCTTGGGCAAACGATCGACCCAAACGCCGCATTCTCGTCATGGCGCACCGCGGCGCGCATCTCGATTGGCCGGAAAACACGTTGCCCGCCATTCGCGCCGCAATCGAACTCGGCTGCGACTATGTGGAACTCGATGTGCGAACCACGCGCGACGGCGCTTTGGTGCTGATGCACGACGACACGGTCGACCGTACAACCAACGGCAGCGGCCGCGTCGATCAGCTCACGCTTGCGCAAATCCGATCGCTGCACGTCAAAGGCGGACGCAAGCAGGCCTCTGTAACGGCAGGCATCCCCACGCTCGACGAAGCGCTGGCCGCGTGTCGCGGCAAGATCCGCGTTTGCATCGACAACAAAGCCGCCCAACCGGCCGATGTGGTTGCCGCCCTGCGACGACACCACATGCACGATCAGGCGATCATCTACGACGATCCCGACACGCTGCGAAAGTTCAAGCAGCTTTGCCCCTCGGTGTGGATCCAACCTCCTCACCCGGGATCGGTCGAAGCGATCGAGCAGTTGGTGGCCGACTTGCACCCCGAAAGCCTCGATGGCAATATCCGCGATTGGACACGCCAGCAGGTTCAAGCAGCCCATCGCGCCGGCACGCAGGTTTGGGTCGACAACCCCTGGTATCGCGACAACCAGAAAGGCATCCGCGCGGCCGTCGCGCTGGGCGTCGATTCGATCCAAACCGACCACCCGGCCCGGGTGCTTCAGCTTCTCGAGGCAATGGGCTACCGCTGACGCCCTGCCGCCGCGTTTCGCCGGCACTGCCGGGCCGGTTCAGCCACAACCACGTATCTTTCGGCCATCCTGTGCGCGTCGGCGCGCGGCGGGCTCCGCCACGCGGCCGGTCTTCGCTCTTGTGGCGATCGGCCAACCGGACGGCCCGGGCCGTTTTTTCGCCCGATGCCGATGCCGATGTCCGGCGCCTTGCTGTAGGGGCCCCTATACGGCGCGGGGAATGGCCCAGTGACCGCCGTCTCGATAGCTGCGGCCCAATAGCTGGTTGGCTTCGTCGTCGCCCACAATCTGCTCGCTCGCCGGGTCGAATTGCAGTGCCCGCCCCACGCGGGTGGCAATGTTGCCCAAATGCACGGTTGTGGCTGCAAGGTGCGCAATCTCGATGTCGGCCCGGGGCCGCTCTCCCGAGTGAATGCAATCGATCCAGTTCTGCTGATGGTCGGCCACCGACGGCCTCAACGAGCCGAGCGCCGGGGTATCCACTCGGGCGTTGCGCGGGCCGCGCAGCTCGAACTTGCCGCGCTTGCTGAGAAACATCCGTCCCTCGGTGCCGAAAAACTCGGCGCCTGCGTCCACGTTGAACGGCCCGTTGGTCGACCACAATCGCTGTTCGTAAACCAGCATTCGCGGGCGTCCGCCGTCGGGGGCGGGAAACTCGAACGCTACTTGCTGTGTATCCGGAAACTGCTGGTCGTCGTCAAAAAAGTATTTGCCACCCAACGCGCTGATCCGCACCGGCGCCGAGTTGACGCCCAGCCCCCACAGCGTGTAGTCCAGTTCGTGAATACCGTCGTTGCCCATGTCGCCGCAGCCGAAGTTGTACCACCAGTGCCAGTTGTAGTGGAATCGGTTCGGCTGATACGGCAGCCACTCGGCCGGGCCAACCCACAAATCGTAATCGACCCCCGCGGGCGGGTCGGTCGGTTTGGCGTGCCCGATACTCGAGCGGCGTTGCCAGTCCCAACAGCGTGCCGAGAGCACCTCGCCAATGCGCCCGTCGCGCAGCATGGCCACGGCCTGCTGAATGCCGGGGCTCGAACGCGACTGGGTTCCGTGCTGCACCACGCGTCGATGGCGCCGTGCGGCATCGAGCAATAACCGCCCCTCGCGCACGTTATGGCTGCATGGCTTTTCCACATACACGTGTTTGCCGGCCTCGATTGCCAGCAGCGCGGCCGGCACATGCCAATGGTCGGGCGTGGCGATCGTTACCGCATCCACCGTCTTGTCGTCGAGCACGCGCCGCAGATCGGTCACGGCCTGCGCGCCCTCGGCCAGCGAGGCCGCCTTTGCCAAACGCTTTTCATCCGGATCGCAAACATAGGCCAACTCGGCATCGGCCAGCGAACCGAGGGCGCGGATGTGCGCTCTGCCCTGTCCGCCACAACCGATCACGCCCACGCGCACCCGCCGATTCGCGCCGAACGCACGCGCGGGGGCCGTACTTGCCAGCGCCGCGGCGGCAGCCCCGGCAACGGCCGATTGGGTCAGAAAACCTCGACGTGTTGATCGCTGCGACATGAATCACGGCTCCTGTCAAAAAGCGAGAAAGGCTCCACCATCTACCCCGCCGGCACGACGCAATCGCCTCTCTGCCGCCGCCCGACGCATCGACGCCTTTTCCCGGTGTCGCGTGGGCTGTTCTACCACGAGATACCACCGGTCGGCAAAGTTTTCAGGGGGGCCGCCCGCGGCTCGTCCGCTTTGCACCCTTTGCCGCCGTGTGGCACGATAAAAACCGTGCGACCCGCGACAGGCCGTGATTTTTCAGATGCGCCATCATTCACAAGAGGGACGGCAACCGTGCCAGTTTGCAACCCAACTTCGTTTGCTTATCGTTTCCGGCACCGGCATGCCGCTTCGCTGCGGCTCGTGTTGCCCGCGATGATTGCCGGCTTGCTCGCCGCGGCCGTTGCCAGTCAGGCCACGGCCGATCCACGCCGGCCGAACATCGTGCTGATCTTGGCCGACGACCTCGGTTGGCGAAACGTGGGCTGCTACGGCAGCCCCACATGTCAAACACCGCACATCGATCGTCTGGCCCGGCAGGGTGTGCGCTTCACCGATGCATATGCGGCGTGCCATGTTTGTTCGCCCACACGGGCCAGCATTCTCACGGGGCGTTATCCTGCGCGGCTGCACCTGACCAACTACATTCCCGGCAACACGCCCGGTCGGATGCGTCCGCCCGATTGGCGCCCTTACCTGCCGCTGGATGAAGTGACCATTGCCGAAGCCCTGGCGCCGCATGGCTACCGCTGCGGCCATTTCGGCAAGTGGCACTTGAACCGCAACAAAAACTATCGGC
>WGDQ01000130.1 GCA_015493185.1 Planctomycetaceae bacterium | reverse complement strand
CCGCGGACGCGTTGCCCAAGAACTGGTCGATGCGGAGGTCGACAAGGCAGAACTCATGCGGTACGCCTAGCGGTTAGTTCGTTGATAAAAAAAACGGCTTCGTCGGTCGAAGCAGCGGTGTGTCGCCGCCCCTGCTCCGGCGTCGCTGCTTTGTTTTTTTCCGAGAGATTCGCCCAGCGAGGCACCCGGGATCGGTTCGTAGAAACCATCGGTGAGGAACAGCCAACGTGTCGGATAACGCAACGACTTCAAACGAGACGCGGCGCCCGGGCGATCGGCGATCGTGGCTGCCGGCCGCTCGCGATTTGGCGCCGCTGGCCAGCCTGGCCGCGCTGGTGGTGTTTTTTTCGTTCACCAGCCCCAGCTTTTTGAAGCCGGTAACGCTGGTGCAAATTCTTCAGCAAGGAGCGGCCCTGGCCGTGGTGGCCAGCGGGCTGACGTTCGTGCTGCTGTGCGCCGAGATCGATCTTTCGGTGGGCATGGTGGCACTGTGGACGGCCTGTTTTTGCGGATGGCTGTTTCAATGGTTTGGTGGTGCGTCGGCCGAAACACCTCTGGGAGGCTTGACCATTGCGGTCACGATTGTGCTTCCGCTGCTGAGCGCGACTCTGCTGGGTTTGCTGGCCGGCACACTGACCGAGTGGGCCCGATTGCCCAGCTTCATCATCACGCTGGCCATGATGTACATTGCCGAAGGATCGGCTCGATGGCTGACGCAAAGCGAAACGCTCGATGTTCCCGGTGTGCTCAAGACACTGGGCAATCGCGGCATCGAGCTGACCGACCGGCTCATGCTGCCCTACAGCGCGCTATTGGCCGCCGTGGTGATGCTGGTGGGCCACATCGTGCTGCAACACACGCGCTTGGGTCGCTACGTTTACATGACGGGCGGAAACCGCGAAGCGGCCCGTCTGGCCGGCGTGCGCACCGGACGCATCGTCGTGGCGTGCCTGGCCATCTCGGCACTGACGGCCGGCGTGGGCGGGCTGATCAACGCGGGACGGCTCAACAGCGTGAGCCTGGATCAAAACCAAGGGCTGTTGCTCAGCGCCGTGGCCTGCGTGGTGCTGGGGGGCACCAGCCTTTTCGGCGGCGAGGGCAGCATGGGCAAAACGCTCGTGGGCGTGCTGACCTTCACCGTGTTGAACATCGGCCTGGTGCAAATTCCCTCGATCGACGACTTGGCCCGACAGTTGTTGCTGGGCGTGGTGCTGATGGCCGCTCTGGTGATGAACGGTTTGCTGGCCCGCGAAAGCTGAACCGTTGCGCGCCATGAGATTCAGGCGGGCGTGGTGCTGGCGTCGTATTTGCCGAAGATCATGCGGCCGGCGCTGGTTTGCAACACGCTGGTAACGGCCACCTTGACCGTGGAGTGGATGTGCTCGCGTCCGCCTTCGACCACAACCATGGTGCCATCGTCCAGGTAGCCCACCCCCTGCCCCGGCTCTTCGCCCGGTTTGACGATGCGCACTTCGAGCCGCTCGCCGGGCAGAAACACGGGCTTGAGCGCGTTGGCCAGATCGTTCAGGTTGATCACGCCCACGCCGTGCAGGCGGGCCACTTTGTTCAGGTTGTAGTCGTTCGTAATCACCTTGCCGTCGAGGTGCTTGGCCAGCAGCACAAGCTTCATGTCGACGGGCTGGTTTTCCAGCTCGGGCAGGTCGCGTTCGAAAATTTGCAGGTCGATGTCTTTGTCGGCTCGCAGGCGATTGAGAATGTCGAGCCCGCGGCGTCCGCGGCTGCGTCGTGTGCGGTCGGAACTATCGGCCACGGCCTGCAACTCGTTCAGCACGAAGCGGGGCATGATCAACTGGCCATCGAGCGCGCCGGTTTCCACCACGTCGGCTATGCGGCCGTCGATCACCACACTGGTGTCGAGAATGCACGGCTTCAGCCCTTTGACCTCTTTGGAAAACTCGACGTAGGGGATGATGAAGCGAAAGTCGTTTTTGGTTTGCAACAGCAGGCTAATGCACAAATAGCAAAGCACCGTGGCCAGAACCAACTGCACCGCATCGCGAAAGCGGGGCTCGATCGGCAAGGGGGTCATCGCCAGCCGGGCCACGAAGGCCAAAAACAACCCCACGATGAGACCGAAGTACACGGCCGAAATCGTGTCGAGCCGCTTGCGGCGCACGGCCACGTCGACGCCGATGGCAGCCAGCGCAACGAGAATGACACCGACGAACACGGCGCCGGGATATTCCTTGATGGGATCTTGGAACAGTTTCGAAAGCGTCTGGCTCTCGGGACTGATGATCCACAGCCCCACGCCCGTGGCGACGGCCAGAAATACGATGCGCAAGATAATCAGCGCCATGGTCGGTTTTGCTTCTTTCAGGCAAGTTTGTGGCCGGCGGCCTTGACGAAATCGCGAGAAGCGTAGGCTGCCCCGGGAGGAATGCCGGCCGCGACAAGGCTGTGCCGGGCTAGTCGTTCGCTGCCTGAGGGGCCCGCACGCAAACGCCCAGTTCGCCACAGCACGAAGCAGCGCGGCCGACTGGCACTTTCCGACGAGCAGACCCACCAGCAGATGGAATGCTTTATTTTACCACCCCCGGCGGCCGGCGCATAAGCCCACGGGTCACACGGTGCGAGGGGACGCGATTGCTGGGGTAATTATCCAACCGCTGTGCGCGGGCGGCGCGAATGCATTGGCTCGGGGGGTTTTACGGCTGGCGATCGTGCAGCAACTGCCACAGGGCATCGAGCGATTGCGGCATGACGCGCACGCCGGCCAAGGTGGGCATGAAATTCGTATCGCCGTGCCAGCGGGGCACGATGTGCCAGTGCAAATGCCCGGGCAAGCCGGCGCCGGCGGCTTCGCCCAAGTTGAGCCCTACGTTGAAACCTTCGGCGTTCAGCTCTTGCCGCAATACGCCGACCAACCGCGTGATTTCTTCGATCAAGTCTCGGTGTTCTTCGCCCTCGATATCGAGCAGATCGCCTACGTGACGACGTGGCGCAACCAGTACGTGGCCGTTGTTGTACGGAAAGCGGTTGAGAATGGTTACCGTGCGCTCGCCACGGCAAACCACCAGGTTGCGACGATCGTCGTCGGCCGCCAATGCCCGGCAAATGAAACAGTGGGGCGCTGCGTCGGTGGGCAATTCGACCGGCTGTGTCTGGTCGGCCGTTTCTTCGTTGCCCGCCTCGCCCGATACGTAGGCCAGCCGCCAGGGAGCCCACAAACGCTCGTAGATCGTTTTTTCCACGCTTACCTATGCTCCTTGCCCTCTACGGGGGCCGATGTCGTCCCCAGGGGCGATGGGGGGAACCAGACGCAACGGGTGCGGCTTGGCAATGGGCCCAGACGACCGGGGAGAAAACGAAGAAAACCGGAAATGGGGCCAACCAACGCGGGGCCGGCGGTCCGCAACCGTTGCAACACCGGTTGGCACATCGGTCGCCGGGCAACCATCCACCTACGTGT
>WGDQ01000129.1 GCA_015493185.1 Planctomycetaceae bacterium | reverse complement strand
TTGATTGACCGCGTAGAGGTGCTGTCCGGCGACGACGGGGGTGGCCCAAAACGTACCCTTCAAGCGCTTTCTCCACACGATTTTTCCGGTCGAGAGTTCGCCGGCCGAGAGAATGCCGGCCCGGTTGAGCACGTAAACCCGATCGCCAACAACGATGGGGCTGGCCGGCCCGGGCGCGAGACGGTTGGAATTCCAGACCCGTTGGGCATGGCTGGTTTCGGGACGAAGCGCCGAGAGTCCGGCAGCGGGCACGACGAGCATGCCCTGCGCGGCAACCACCGGCGAGGCCATCGAGGCGCACGGACCGCGCTGCTGCCAAACCGGCGTGCCACGTCGGGCATCGATGGCGAGCAGCCGGACGGGCGATTGCACCAGCACCAAGGGGCTGCCGCCGTCGCGCGGCACGCCAACGGGCGAGGTCCAGCAGGCCACGTTTTTCAGCGGCACCTTCCAACGCGTGGTGCCCGATTCAGCATCGATTGCCGCGGCGAACGACTCACCCTGCGACTGCATTTGCACCACAACCACGTCGTCGAGCAACAGCGGCGAAGAGGCCATGCCGACATCGTTGGCGGCGGTCGGATGGTCGAAGGTAAGCCCTCGATACCACAGCAGGTTGCCGTCGATGTCGAGGCAGGCCAGATCGTTGGAAGAGTAGAAGGCCACGATGCGGCGGCCATCGCTGGCGGGTGTGGGAGCCGCTACGGCCGTGGACGGGTGGCACATGGTACGACCGGTGGCCAGAAAACGACGGTGCCACAACGGTTGGCCACTTGCCGCGTCGATGCACAGCACGTGCAAATGCCGCTCGCGATAACCGCTGGAACAAGTAACGATCACCCGGCCGTCGACAACGATGGGCCCCGAAACACCCTGCCCCGGCAATTCGGCGGTCCAGGCCAGATCGTCGGCCCCGAGCTCGACCGGTAGTTGCTGTCCGTGGGCCACGCTGCTGCCGCCAGGACCACGGAACTGCGGCCAATCGGCATAGAGCGGCGATTGCACAGCAACCCAGCAAAGCGCGAGCAATACGAGCCGGGCGAACCACCTTGCCGGGCCGTCAAACGAGCGACCGGACGAACGGGGCTGAGCGGGCGAGGACGGTTTGACCATCGTTTGGATCGTCATCGGATGCAATGGCTCCCTGTATGGGCTGGACGGGCAAGTAAACTGGCGAACCCCGATACACGCGTTTTGACGGCTTGCCGCGGCCCGCGGTTCTGCCTTACCGAGCACACGATGCACAGAAGCAGAAGAGGAAACCGCAGGCAGGCCGATTCGGTTCAGCGGCGACGGGCGTTGGTCTGAGGGCTTTCAACGGGGGTGCGATGCGATGTTCGCGATCCGGGCGCCGGACGATCGGCTGAAAGGACAGCCGTGCCGGCGGCGTCGCACACGCGTAGTTGAAACTCCCACATTTGCGCCCACGACTCGGTTTGTTCGTTCTGGCAAATTTTCAGCACAATGCGGTTTTCGCCTCGGCGCAGTCGGCCTTGGTCGACGTATTGGTCGATCGCCTGCCCGGCATGGTAAACCTCGCGCTGACCGATCAGCTTACCGTTGAGCCACAGCTTGTAGGCGTTGGGCGTTCCTAGCCGAAACTCGACGGTGGCCGGTTCCGAAGCCACGAAAACCGTGGTGGCGTAGCCCACCACGCCCAAGTCTTTACCCAATGCCTTGTTCAAATCGACCATGCCGTAGGCATCGGTGGTGGTGTGCTCGATCCAGCGGACAGGACCGCTTTTGCCCTCGTAGCTGGCCGCAAGATCAATGCCCTGTTCGGGCGGATAGGCGACGTCGTATCCGCGTTTGCCCGTGTTGTCGAACGGTCCGCAAAGATGCCAGCGGACGATGAAGCCCAAGTGCCGCGCGATGTCGACAGGTTGTCCGAGCTTTTCCAACCGCGTGGCCAACAGATCGACCTGATCTTTGTGCACCGCCCCGGAAAGCGCCTTGAGAAAAACGTCGCGAGCGGCGCTGGTTTTTTCGGCGTCGAGCAAGCGTTGGCCTTCGGCGATGAGACGCGCGACCGCGGCGCGACGAAACTCGACGCCGGGATCGTTCAGCATGCGAGGAATCAGGCGCGACTCGACCGAAGGGTCGACGCGGCGCACAAGCTCGAACGCCAAATGGCGGGCACCGGGGTCGTGACGCGTGTCGATGACGAATGCTTCCAGTTTTTCAACGGGCAGCCGGTCGCCGTTGCGGAGCGCGCGATCGGCGGCCGTTTCAATCGCTCCACGCAGCCAGTTGTCGGCCAGCGGCGAGGCGGTGTCCATCGCCTCGAGCAACTGTGGCAGGCTGTCGGCCGACACGCGCGAAAGCCGCCGCAGAGCGTCTACCGCCTCGCGGTGTCCTGCACCTTGCGGGCCCACTGCCTGCACGGCGGCAATGTCGTTTTGCAATTGGTCGGCCATCGCGGGCGACAGACCGATCAGCAGGAGCAGCACGACGGCGAACTGCCACGAGAACCAACGAAGAAGCAAAGAAAGGAACGATCGACCGTGCCCGCGCGCCGGCGCATTGCGGCAGAGCAGCGTCCAAGGATCGGTCCGATCGCATTTGTTGGCCACGGCCACAGCAAACGCACCGCCGCGATGCGTCGCCATGTGCGCGCCCCGGTGTGTGGAACCACCGGCGCGTTGCGTTGTCTGGCACAGCGGAACCCTGAACGGCGTGGCGAAGCGCTTAGGCATGATCATGGTTTGGTATCGATCCTGATCCGGTGGATTGGAAGAACACTGAGTCGGGTCGGCCCCCGTTTTTTTCCGGCTGGAAGGCAAAGAAGCAACAACGAGAAAACAGACGGACAACGGGGGGAGCATGAGGGTGTGAGAAACAACGCATGGCAACGACGATCGTGTGCCGCGCGTGCGGAGAGGCAACGACCATGTTGGTTGCACGAGCCACACGGCGTGCGATCGCCGGAAGCCAGCAAACACCGCCTGCCAGCCAGCGCGGCCCGACCGCACAATACGACGGCCGCGTTACGCAGGACCGCAACGAGCAGGCAAACGTGTGACATTCTAGCCCACCTGCCTCAGCAGCGCAAGCGCTGACCGGCCGAATTTCGACAGTCTGGAGACCGGAGCGGCTCGGCTGGCTCGCCGAAAAACGGGCGTGCAACGAACCAGACAAACGGCACGGGGCTGCCGGGGCGTGGTCCGGCCGAGCGTTGGGGATGTGCGGCCGGTAAGAAGGTCAGCGGGGCCACGTGCTGCGATCGATCGACTGATTTGGCGATACCGGCGTGCGGCGGGCCGCTTCGTGGACGGTGGGCGAATTGCGTATGTGGTCGGCGGTCATCGACCCGCGCTGGGGTCGAGGTGCATTCTAGCGAATAACGCGTGGTGCGTGGCGAACGGCGATTGATGCGTGACGTCGGCAAAGACAACCATTTCGTGCTCTGCTCCACCTCGGCAGCGGCCCAGCGCTGGCAGCCATGTTTCCTGGCAACCGAAGGAGCAAACTTTCCGACAACGCTTGCGGGCTAGAGCAGGAAAAAGTGCGAGATGAAAACGCCTTCGCGGTCGAGGCGGTCGTCGTCGGAGAAATTGAAGACGCCCAATACCTCGAGGTATGTTCGACGGCCGGTTTTACGCAGGTATCGCAGGCCCACGCCCCAACGAGTGCGAT
>WGDQ01000128.1 GCA_015493185.1 Planctomycetaceae bacterium | reverse complement strand
GTTGTGCAACCGGTCAGCCGCGCATTGTCGCTGCTTCAATCCCGCGGCGCGCAGATTGTGAATGTCGCATTGCCGGCCGATTTCGATTGGAACCTGGTACGTGCCCGACACCGGCGCATCATGGCAACCGAGGCGGCCGAGTATCATCGCCGCGACTTCGCCGCTCACCGCCGGCAGTATGGACCGAACATCGCTTCACTTCTCGACGAGGGCGGCGCGGTTTCGGCACTCGACTACGCCGATGCCCTGAGGCTCCGTCCGCAACATCGCCAGCAGTTGTTGGCCTCGGCACTGACCGAGGCCGATGCGCTGATCGCCCCGGCCACGCCCACCATCGCCCCGGCCGATCGCTCTACCACAGGCGATCCGCGTTTCAATTCGCCCTTCAGCTATTTGGGGCTTCCCGTCGTTTCGCTGCCCTGTGGCCTGTCGCCCGAAAACATGCCGGTGGCGTTGCAACTGATCGGCCGCCCGTGGTCCGAGAGCGATTTGTTGCGCGTGGCCCAATGGTGCGAATCGCATTTGGGCTTCGAGGTACACCCCCCCGACATCGCTTCCCCGTGATGCAGCGTTCCTTCGTCATGCCCCGTTTGCCGGGTTGGCCCTGTGCGTGCCGGTGTTCTCGATGCGCCGACGAGCCCTTGTGGTTCCCAAATGCCCCGACTTGTTCCGCCCCGGGCTGAGGCGTGCGACGGCGTGCCGGTTCCCAGGCGTTTGCAAAACGTGGCGCGGCGCTGCACAATCCACACCGCCCGCGGGTCGTTCCGTTGCCGGGCAATCGGGCAAGCCCGCGAGTTTTCTTTTTTGCCTTTCTCCGAAACAGCGAAACCGGCCGACCATGAACGAACGCATCCAAACCGAAAAACGCGACCACTTGCTCATCGTCACGATCAATCGCCCTGAAAAGCGCAACGCACTCACGCCGCAAATGGTCGAGCAGCTCGGTGCCGCGGTCCGCTCGGCCGACCAGCACCCCGACGTGCGGGCCGTTGTGGTGCGGGGCGAGGGGCCTATTTTCTCGGCCGGGATCGACGTTTTCTCGCTCGCCCAATCGCAGGCCGAGCTTGGCCAGCGCAACCCGGCCCGCTGGCTGCGCCGCCTGGCGGCCGATTTGCAACATGCCCTGAACGAAATCGAGGCCACCGAGGTTCCGGTCATCGGGGCCTTGCAGGGGCAGGTGATCGGCTTGGGGCTCGAGTTGGCCCTCAGTTTCGATCTCCGCGTGGCCGCCGACGATTGCAAACTGAGCATTCCCGAAGCCCGACTCGGACTGGTGGCCGACGTGGGCGGTGTCACACGTTTGGCCCGCACCGTCGGGCCGAGCCGTGCCAAAGACCTGCTGATGACCGCCCGCTCGGTCGACGCCCAAGAGGCCCTTGCCTGGGGGCTCGTCAACCGTGTTGTGCCGGCCGATCAGGTGCTAGCGCAAAGCGAGGCGCTCGCCGATCAAATTGCCGCCAACGCGCCGCTGGCGGTCGGCATGGCCAAGCGGCTCATCGATCAGGGCGACGGGCTCGACAAACACACGCAAATGGCCCTCGAACGCTGGGCGCAAAGCCAGCTCATCACCACGGCCGATGTGCAAGAGGCCATGATGGCTTTCATGGAAAAGCGCCCCGCCAATTTCCAGGCCCGGTAAAATCTTCATCTCCCCCTGACCGCACGGCACCCGTGCGCAGATTCACATTACCGCAACAAACATTACCGAAACAAACCCTCAGCACCATGACCACCAACCATGCCGATCGTCCCCTTCGATGGGGCATTATGGGAACGGCCAAAATCGCGACCAAGGTCGGGCGGGCCATGCAGCAAGCCCGCGGGTCGGAGCTGGTTGTTATCGCCAGCCGCGACGAAGAGCGGGCCGCTCGCTGGGCCAGGCAACACGGCGTGCCCCGCACGTGCGTTGCCTACGTCACGCTGCTCGACGATCCGGACGTCGATGCCGTTTATATCCCGCTGCCCCCGTCGATGCACCATGAGTGGACCATTCGCGCCGCCGAGGCGGGCAAGCACGTGCTGTGCGAAAAGCCGTTGGCCGCCAGCGTGAGCGAGGCCGAAGAAATGATCGCCGCTTGCCGCGAGCACGGCGTGCAACTGATGGACGGCACCATGTGGGTGCATCACGCGCGCACACCGCAAATGCACCGTTTCATCGACGAGGGCACGTTGGGCCACCTGCGGCGCGTCACGTCGGCCTTCTCGTTCAACTGGGACCAAATCCCCACCAACAACATTCGCCTGCAACCCGACCTGGCCGGCGGCTGCCTGGGCGACTTGGGCTGGTACAACGTGCGCCTTTCGCTATGGGCCATGGGCCGGCTGCCACAGCGGGTTTGGGCCACCGCTCGCTACTACAACGATGTGGAAATGAATCTTTCGGCCGTCCTCTGGTTCGGCGAGCAGCAAATGGCCTCGTTCGATTGCGGCTTCGATGTCGTCGATCGTCAGTGGTTCGAGGTGGCCGGCACGCAGAAAACGATCGTTTGCGACGACTTCGTATTACCCTGGAGCGATGAGCAAACCCGCTTCTGGATTCACGACGGCAAGGGCGGCAGCCTCGAACACACGGCCGGTCCGTGCGTACAAGAGGTTTGCATGATCGAAGACTTTGTCGATGCCGTCCGCAGCGGCACGCTCAACGAGCGCTGGCCGAGCGAGTCGCTCGACACAATGCGCGTTTGCGAGCGGCTTGCCAAAGCAGCCCGAAAAGAAAAGCCCCTGGAGCTCAAAGTCGAGTGAATACCACCACGCTGCCCGGTCCCCAATCGCCACGCCCGCACGGCCCCCGAGCGTTGCCGCCTGCCGCACCGCCATCGCAGCGCATCACAACCCAGTCGGGCGTTGCGCCGCAGAGAGAGCATCCCGTGGCGAAGCTGAAGATCATATCGCACCGCACCGCAGCACGCCCGGCCGTTGCGTCACACACGCTACGGGCCTCAGCGCCGGCATACCAAGACCAACACCAACATCAACACGGCGTGCCGCACCGTGCTGGCCCCATTGCCCGTGGTGCATGGATCGTCGTGGCTGTGGCTGCCGGCTGTTTCGCACTGGTGCTCTCACCGGTCCGCGCACAGGCCGATCAACCGGCCGCCGCCCCGATGGTGGTGATGACCTACAATCTCCGCTACGCCAGCCAAACGGGCCCCAATGCCTGGCCCAAGCGCCGTCCGGTGGCCAAGGCGCTCATCCAGAGCGTTCACCCCGACCTGATCGGCACGCAAGAAGGGCTCTACGAACAGCTCAAAGACCTCTCTGCCGATCTGCCGCAATACGCCTGGATCGGTTTGGGCCGCGATGGCGGCAGTCGTGGCGAGTTCATGGCCGTGTTTTATCGCACCCAGCGCTTCGAGCCGCTGGCGTTCGACCATTTCTGGCTTTCCGAAACGCCCGACCGCATCGCCTCGTCAAGTTGGAATAGTGCCTGCCGCCGCATGGTCACGTGGGTCGAATTTCTCGATCGCTCGAGCGGCCAGCGGTTCTACTTCTTCAACACGCATTTCGACCATCGATCGCAACTTGCTCGCCAACAGAGCGCCAAGCTCCTGTGGCAACGCGTCGAGCAGCTTCGCACACGCGAGCCTGTCATCTTGGTGGGCGATTTCAACGCCGCCGCCGGCCACAGTCAGGTGTATCAAACGCTCGTCGCTCCGGCGCGGTTTCGCGATGCATGGATCGAAGCCCCGGAAAAGGGCAGGGCGATCGGCACGTTCCACGGTTTCGGCGGCCCTGCGCAAGCGAGCTCGCAACGGATCGATTGGATCCTCGTCCGCGGCCCAGTCGAGGTCGAGCGCGCCGAGGTCGTCACCTTCTCGCAAAACGGCCAATACCCCAGCGATCATTTCCCCGTCGTTGCCCGCCTGAAGCTCGGCCAGTAAAGCCCCGATCGAGCCACAGCCACCACACGCTCCAGCCCATTCGGTTCAGGCTCCCAGCCTCCACAACCCAGCCCGCAACCAGCCCACCGCAACGAGCCCACAACTAAACCCGCAACCTAACTCACATTCCCGACCGAACGCCCCCGTGCTCGCCCGGTCGCGGTTTTTCAGGTCCGGCAAACGCTTCCGGCAAACCGCATCCCCTCTGCGGCGGCCGTTTCCAAAGCGGTTGGCGCCCGGCAGCCCGCACGTTCTGCCGATTCGTTGCAACGCATCCAAAACAATTGATGCATCTGGTCGTCAAAGCCCGCAGCCTGCTCTGCTCGTGGCACCAAAAAGCGGGGGTGG
>WGDQ01000127.1 GCA_015493185.1 Planctomycetaceae bacterium | reverse complement strand
CGCCACCGGCAGCCCAAGCCGCCGACCGAAACGCCGCGGCCCCGGGCGTCCCAGGTGTCGCTGCTGGCGATACCGGGCAGCCCGCAGCCCACGATGGCGTGCTCGATCACGATACGGCCCAGTTGCGCAAGCTGCGGATCGACTCGGCCAACAACCCGCTCGACGGCGCCATCCACTTCCGCCTCGGCGCCACGCACCGCAAAAAGGGCGATCTCGACGCCGCCGAACAAGTGTGGCGAAACTACCTGGCCCGTTGCCCCAACGATGCACGCGTGGCCCGCAGTTTGGCCGAACTCTTGCTCGAACAAGACCGTCTGGCTGAGGCCATCGAGCTGGTCGGCTCGGCCGGCGCCGCCCCCGAAAACCAGCCTTTGGCCGATCTGCTGCATGGCATTCAAGCGGCCCGCAGCGGTCAGTGGGCCACGGCCCTCGGCCACTTCGAGGCCAGTCGCGCGGCGGGCTACGACCGGCCGGTGCTGTTTGAACAAATGGCCGACTGCCTCATCGCCTTGGGCCGGCAGCGCGAAGCCGAACCGCTCTTGCGCGATCTGGTTCGCATCCAGCCCAACAATCCCACGGCCTACGAGCGGCTCGCCCGGTTCCTCAACCAAAACGGCCGCCCCGACGAGGCCCGCGCCCTGCGCCGCAAGGCCCGGCAGCTCTCCACCAGCCTGCCCGGTCCGGCCGATCGCGCCAGCGCGCTGGCGTCCGACGATTCCACGCCCATCACCTGAGAAAGTGGTCTTCAATCTTCAAAACCCAATGCCGGCTTCGCTCGCAAGCCAGCCGACCGTCTCGTCGTCGGTCTGCATCGACCAGTCCAAGCGAGGATTTGCCTGCTTCGACCGCGTTGATGTGAATCGCCTGCCCACAAACTCGGGCCTGGAAGCGATTTTGAAGACACCGTCTGCGCCGCCCGCCACCAGACGGCCGCACGCGGCGTAACATCGCGCGTTCTCGGCGCGCCATATTGGCCCTTTCCGCGCCCCGCTTGCGCCGGTCTCTTGACAACCCTCACGCCACCGCGCGTACAATTCGTCGTCTGGCCGCCGCGTTGCCTTCATGCGCCGCGCCGCCGCTTCCGGCTCTCGGCCCCGGCACTTGCGGCCCATCTGCAGCATTGGTTTGCACGGTTTTCAGGCTACGTCTGTTTTCATATCGCGAACTCTACGCACTATCAGGGAGTATTGGTTTCATGTCGTGTTCCACGCTCGTCCCCGCAGCAACTCCGATTCGGCCCACGCTGCCCGCACGCTCCGAGGCATGGCTCGTTTGCCAGGGCAACACCGCAATCGCCCGCGACGACGAATTCGACATCGATACCGATGAGGCCTTTGACGACGATTTCGACGATGACGATTTTGACGACGACTTCGACGACGATTTCGAGGAACAACTCGACGAAAACTTCGAAGAGGTAGAAGACGACCTGGAACTCGACGACGACGAGGTCGATCCCGATGTCGACGAGGTCGCCGAAATCGACGAAGACGACGATGACGACCTATAACGCCCTCTCGCGCCAGGGGCCTTTGCGTTTTGATAACTGCTGCACCGTGGCGCCCGACGCATCGGCTGGCAACCCTCGGCACGGGCCGCCTCGCGCAAAACCGCGGTTCGGCCGACATCGGCATCTTGCCTGCTTGCCCGGCGGGGTAGGCCCTCTATAATTGCCACGGTGGCGAAGAAGGCCGCCGTGCTGTCGTTTTGCCCCCATTCAAAGGGCGCGTTGTTCGTTTTTACTTCCTCACTCGCCTTCTCTTCCAACAGGCAGCCTGGCCGTCATGCCCGATCCCGTCGAACCCGGTTCCATCGGTCCGCCTCGCTCGCAGCAGTTCTCGGGCCCAACGTCGCTCAAACAGATGGTGGCCCAGAGCCAGACCGACTTCGAGATCGACTTCTTCAGCAGCATCTTGCAACGCAACCCCGACGACATCGACGCGTTGCGTCGCCTGGGCGAGCTATTCTCTCGCAAGGGCATGTACGCCCTGGCCCAGCAGGTCGATTTGCATCTCGCCACGCTTTGTCCCGACGATTGCGTGGTGCAATACAATCTTGCGTGCAGCCTGGCCCGCGGCGGACGTGTTCGCGAGGCACTCGAGGCCCTGGCCCGCGCCCTCGAGCAGGGCTACGACGACTTCGAATACCTCGAGCTCGATAGCGATCTCGACAGCCTCCGCGACGATCCTCGCTACTTCGATCTCATCGAACAATTCGACGCACGCGCGGTGCGGCCCGACGACGCAACGCACGACCCGTCGTAGCCGCTTGCTCCCCCCCGCGCAGCCCGCGTTTCTGTGCTTCTCTCCAAGCCCGCTCGCATCGCCTCGCACGGGCTCGGCATCTCCCGTCGCGGCAGTCACTTTCTCTGGGCGTTTTCTTCTGAAAAAGCCCACTCTCTGCGGCCTGCCCAACAAAGCGACACTGTGGGCAAGGCCGGCCCAATCTGCCCGCGTGCTTTCCAACGCCTTTGCAGCAGCGGCTGGGCTCAATACACTGTTTCACACTACGGCCTCGACGCGCGTGCCGGCCACGCGCACATTCGGCTTCCAGAAAAAGAACGCCCGCGACACCGGCCTGCCATTCGGCTTTTGTGCCCCCTTGCCCATAAAAGGAAAACGAAACACCGATGCACCAGTTAGCCGCGCACATCGACGAGGCGGTGACGGCCATCCGCAGCCATTGGCACATCGAGCCGCGAGTCGGCATCATTCTCGGCACCGGACTGGGCGGCCTGGTCGACGAAATCGAGTCGCCCCAATCGCTCGACTACGAACACATCCCACACTTTCCGCGTTCCACGGCCATCAGCCACGCCGGCCGTTTGGTCTCAGGCACGTTGCAGGGGGTGCCGGTCGTGGCCATGGAAGGCCGCTTCCACGCCTACGAGGGCTATCCGCTGCGGCAAATCACTTTTCCCGTCCGCGTTATCAAGGCCCTGGGGGCCAACCTGCTCATCGTTTCCAATGCCTGCGGCGGCATGAACCCGCACTATCGGGCGGGCGACATCGTGGTGCTCGACGATCATATCAACCTCATGGGCGACAACCCGCTCATCGGCGTCAACGACGACCGGCTCGGTCCTCGTTTTCCCGATATGAGCCAGCCCTACGATCCCGAGCTGATCGACCTGGCGCTGGAGATCGCCCGCCGCGAAAACTTCGTCGCCCATCGCGGCGTTTATGTCGCCGTTACCGGTCCCAATCTCGAAACACGGGCCGAGTACCGTTTCCTGCGGCTCATCGGTGCCGACGTGGTGGGCATGTCGACCGTGCCCGAGGTCATTGTCGCCGTGCATGCCGGGCTGCGGGTGCTGGGCCTTTCGATCGTGACCGACATGTGCCTGCCCGATGCCCTCGAACCGGCCGACATCGCTGTCTCTTAT
>WGDQ01000126.1 GCA_015493185.1 Planctomycetaceae bacterium | reverse complement strand
ATGAGATCGTCGATGCGGTCGGTCAACCATCGTCGCGCGTCCGCATTTCCCAAGTTGAAAAGTCGCCACGCCGATTGATAGGCCGAAACGTCGGGCGAATGCTTTTGGGCCAGCAACCACTGGGGATAGCGGCTGAAAATCTCCGTGCCGGCGGTCACCCGCTCGGGCTCGAACCAAACGATGGTTCTCACGCCCCGCTTTCGGGCATGGTCGCTAACGGCTCGCAGGCCGTTGGGAAACCGCCGACGGTCGACGATCCACGAACCCGTGTTGGTCCACTCACCATTGTTCACGTACCAGCCGGCGTCCATCCACCAGTAGTCGAGCTTGATTCCTTCTTCCAAATAACGATCGACGAATAGCTTCTGGTTCGCCTCATTGGCGTCGAGCATTTCGTGAAACTGGTGCGAGCTGCACGCCGCGAATTGTGGGCCGATGGGCTTCGCGTTCGGGCGGGGCAGACTGTGTCGCACAATCCAGCGTCGCCAAAGGTTTTGTGCGCGAAGCCAGTCGCCGCGATAAAACTGCACCGCGATCAGCGGCGTGCGCACCTGTTCGCCAGAATGCAGCTTGAAGCGGGTCGTTTCCTGCCCGGCAACAATTCGCAATGTGTCCGGCTGCCGGCGGTCGAATTGCGCCATCCACTGACCGGGCCAACCAATCGCAACAATCAGCCCATCCGCCGGCCTTGCGGCAGCGTGCGGCCGATCCGCGTCGGACACATCGGCCGAAGATGCCGCGTCCTGAAGGTTCGGCCCGCGTGCCGGTCCGCCACTGGCTCCGGCATCGGCTGCGTCACTGGCTCGGGCATCGACTGCGCCGTTCGTTGCGGCATCGACTGCATTGTTCGTCGCGGCATCGGCCTCGTTGTTCGTCTGGTGCGGTGGCAGTTCGATGTTGAAAAACGGCAGACACAGGCCATCGCACGGGCGGCCGCCTTTGGGAGCGAACCGGACCTGTCGGCCTGACCGCACTCCTTCAACCACCGGTTCGTAGTCGGTCGCCAGGGCCTCGCTGCCCCTGGCATACCGCAGAATCACGTCTCCGGGCCGCGGATCGGATAGCTTGACGACTTCGAACTCCACCTCCGTCAAATCACCCATCGTGTTTCCGCGGCAATGAAACGTCAGTGCGACCTGTTCGCCCGTGCCGAAGCGTCGCTGGGCAATCTCGAAAGTGCCTTCTTGCCGATCGGCAATCCGCCCGCTACGAAGCGTTTGCCAGTTCCAGTCGTGCAGCAACCACTCGATGCCGTCGCCGCCGCGGCCGATATTTTTCAAACGACCACGCAGCCTATACAAACCGCTTTCGGTACAACGCCAGGCGATCGCCGGACAACTGCCCGGCTGCGATCCAGCACCCACCGTGCCGGCACCGGTGTGCATCACAAGCTTGCCCGGCGCCACCGGCACGCCGTCGACCATCACCGTTTTGTCCGACACATTCTTGCCGATCCAGGCTTCGCCACCGGCCGTCGACCGCCATCGTTCCAAACCGGTTCGTGCGCCGTTATCAAACTGCTCCAGCGGCTTCCATTGGGCAACCCAACCTTGAAGATAACGCCATGATCCACCGTGATCGGCCGGTGCGGCACCCCAGTCGCGCGCCGCATCCCATCGTCGCGCCCGTGCTGCCTCGTCGCTTTCATCCGACATATCTGACGAAGCACATGGCACGCTCATGTCGAGCGCCCGCAACTGTGTAATCAGCGGGGTGTCTGCCGGACCTTCGTTCTTCAGATACACGGTCCATTCGACGATCGGAAAATCGCGATACCCGATGGCCACACAGCGAACAACCAACCCGGTTTTCGGATCGCGCCAACGCAATACGTGCCGGGTCCGATTCGCGTCGAGTTTGTGTTGAGAATGCGCAAAAGCCCACCGTCCCAACAGCTCAGACGACCGTTGCCCGCCGTAAGTGAATGAGAAAGGCAGCTCGTCATAGCCACCGTCTTTGGCCATCGGATGCTCGCCAAACCGCGTTGCCAGCCAACTTTGGGCCAACGATAGTTCTTCGCTGGATGGCGACACCGCCGAAACGGGCCTCAACAAACAGAGCAACACTGCGGCGGCAGCGATACCGAAGCAAGCCCGTCTCATCTCGTTGGTCATGTCGATCCTCATCCGTTTATTTTTCATTGTTTGGCGCTTTCGCATCAGATCCGCCCATGCCCGTGTGCGACCGTGGCACGTGAACCCCAGAACCGCTCACCTAGCTCTTTTCAACTGCACGAAGCCCGCATTCCTTTGGCTCTTTCGCAAGGGCACTCTGTTGTCAGCGTTTCGGTCCGCCCATTATGATAGTGTTTATTGTGCCTGCCATTCGTGCCACGATGATTTTCAGCATCGGCACTATAGCCCACCGATTTGCGAAACGAATATGCGACGTCGCCCCCGGCACCCGGCGGCCGTGTTGGGTCGCCGTTCGGCCCAATGGGTCGTTTGTACGCTATCTTTCCGCGATCGCTTTTTTCTTACCGATGTCGGCTTCAACCGTTTGTTCATCGTAGCGCCAGCACAGCCTTGTT
>WGDQ01000125.1 GCA_015493185.1 Planctomycetaceae bacterium | reverse complement strand
CGGATCAGTTCTTCAAGCGGCGTCACCTGATGGGCGGTGCCGCTGATGGGATCGGTGGGCAGCGTGTAGCTCTGGTAGCCGTGGGCCGCGGCGTCGATGGCGGCGTCGGCATATTGGGCCTCGAGAATGCGGACCCGCTTGGCCACCGCATCGCGCCGGGCGCCGGTGGCGGTTTCCAGTTCGCGGCGATAGCGCTCGAGCGTGTTTTTCATCTTTTCGTCGGGGAGCGGCTGCTGCCAGCTATCGTGCCCCGGCAGGTTGCCACGATGCCACTGCGCGCGAATGTGATGGATTCGACCAATCAGGCCCCAGCGGATCGTTTGCACGGCGTTGTCGTAGAGGATGCTGTAGTGCCGCTGATGGCCGGTGGCCAGATGCAGGCCGGTGCGTCGGGCAACGCGAGCCATGTCTTTGCACTGGTGAACGCTGTGGGCCATCAGTTTTTCGGTCAGCACGTGTTTGCCGTGTTCGAGCGCCTCGATGGCCACGGGCGCGTGCAGGTGCAGGGGCAGCGCGATGATGACGGCTTCGATGTCCGGGTCTTTGAGCAGGTCGCGATAGTCTTTGTCGTAGACCTTCACGTGCCGGCGGGCTTCGTCCTCGGTGGTCCAGCCGTATTTCTGCATCAGCCCCGGGCGGGCACGATAGGCGTTTTCAGACGACTGGTCGCCGTGAAAAGCGCGATGGATGCTGTAGGGGCGGATGTCGGCGATGGCCACGATGTTGACGAACTCCGGATTGTGGGCGCCCATCAAAACGCCACCTTCGTCGCCCGTGCCGATGACGCCGACGCGAACCGGGTTGTTGAGCCGCTTGTCGTAGCCGAAGTAGTAGGCACCCAGCCCCGCACCGCCGGAAACCATGCCGGCTGCCAGGCTGCCTTGCAGGAATTCGCGGCGTGTGAGTTCGCTGCCGATCGCGGCCTGGAAATTTTCCTTACCAATGGCTTTTTGTTCGGGCGTGAGGTTCATGGGGTATCCCTCCTGCCGGTTCGGAGTCGTTTCAGCAGATGATGGACGAAGAAATCCAAGCCGCCCCAGCGTCCGACCGGGGTGGTACCCAAGACGACGAGCGACATCATTTCGACGAATTCTTTGTTGACCAGTAGCGCGCGGCCGGCCGAGGGCGGAGCCGGCGGGTACACCCAAGGCAGCTCGGGCTGCGACATGACGATCGACAGCAAAAACGCCGCCCCGGCCCACGAGGCCAGACGGGTGAACAACCCCAGAATCAGGCAACCGCCGATTACCAGGTTGCTGGCGGTAACAAGCCGATCGACCTGATCGAGGCTCGATGTATCGATCGGTAGCCGCCCACGTGCTTTCTGGTCGTCGTCGAGCAGGTCCCAAAGGTCGTTTTCCAGCGATTGGGTCATCTGGTCGACCTCGGCCAGCCAGGGGGCGGCTTGGGCCTCGAGCCGTTTTCTCAGATCCCAGAGCCGTTTTCGCTGGAAAGCGGTGTCGCCGACGGGCTGCTCTTCTTGAAGTTTATGCAGCCGCTCGATTTCGTTGAAGTATTTTCGGATCTCGTCCTCGTGCTCGGCCAGAAACTGCTTGAGTTGTCGGATGCGTCCTTTGAGCAAGGCCTCGCCGGCTGCCTGTTGTTCTTTGTTGGCGCCGTAATATTCGACCCACTGCTGGTAGTAGGCCTGCCAGCGCTGCGCCATGGTATCGGCATCGAGGCGTTCGTGGCCTTCGTAGTCGGGGATGAGCGCATAGAAGTGCTCGGCCCACGGTCCTTTGGCCTGCCGCAAAAAGGGTTCGGAGCTGAAGTGGGGATTCTGGAGTTTCCACATCCCCTGATAGAAGAAGTGCCAGCCGATGCTGAGGCGCAGTAGCACCAACGCCACGACGGCGGCGAGTCCGATTCGAAAACCACGACCACCCAGGGGAATGCCCTCCTGTGAAAACGACAACGAGAATGTCAGACGTTCGCTTCATAGGGCATGTGCCAATGAAGCACGAAGCATGAAGCATATGGACGAATTCAGCCGAGTATCGCGTGTTGCCGACAGACGATGAGCCGGTGGTGTGTTGGCGTGCCAAGCGACGGCTTGCGCAGGGTTGTAAGGGCCCGGCCCACTGATGCCGTGGCTTTGCCTGACCCGTTGAAGGGCGAGGATGCTCGCCGCCGAAGGTGTGTTTTCGGTTTCATCGTCGTCCGGGCAGAGCACGCTTGCTCCTGTGGTTGTGCGGTGCTTTCGGGCGGCGAGATTGGTAGGGGCTGCGAAGCCGTGCGATTGGTGGGCGGGCCCGAGACGCTGTCGGCTGATCGGCGTGCAAGCACGACGTGCGAACTGTGGGGCCGGCGAAATCGAGCGCCGTGCCCCGACCAACGGCGAAACGGGCGTTGACGATTTTGGCAACCTGCCGACGCGGCCAGCATAGGGAGCTGGTAAACGCTGTGCTTGGCACGTCAGCGTTCTATTGTAGCGTTCGGGCCCGAGGGCGACTAGCACCCTAACCCTCGCAACAGAAGCCGGTTTCGACGCGTCGCGATCGCCCGAGGATCGATGCGCTGCCCTGACGGTTGCTTGAGAAACAGCCGTGACCGCCGACGCTGGGAAACGGACCGATCTGGGAACGCAGAGCGTCCAACACCGCCTTCGGACGTACCAGCGATTGCTTTCATTGAGATGACGTTACTG
>WGDQ01000124.1 GCA_015493185.1 Planctomycetaceae bacterium | reverse complement strand
GAGTTTACGGGAGCTTGAGCTTTTGCCTTCACCGGTGGCGCACAGTTTGATTGGGTTGGCCGTGGGCCGAACGGTGCAGCCGCGACGCCCCGAGCCGGCTTTTGCTTGGGTCGCATTCATGCTGTTTACCGCCAATGCGCCGGATCTCGATTTCCTGGCCGGACTGGTTTCTCACGGCGTGAACGACTTGCACCGCGGGCCGAGCCACACGCTTATGGCCGCGCTGGTTTACGGCGCCGCGGCGGCATGGCTGTTGCAATGGATTGGGTGGCGCGGGTGGCGAACTTTCGCCACGGCCACGCTGGTCTATGCCTCGCATGTGCTGCTCGATGCTTGCACGGGTACGTCGCACCAGAGCGCGGGCGTTCGGCTGTTTTGGCCACTCACGGATCGGTTGTTCGCTTCTCCCTGGTTGGTGTTTCAAGGAATCCGGCACGGCGAAAGCGGCGACACGTTGGCCGTATTCATCAGCGAGCTGACCTCGCGCCACAATATCGTCCAGTTGCAGTATGAACTGTTGATCTCGATGCCGTTTTTGTTGGTATCGTACTATTTTTTCCATTGTCCTTTTCGTCAGCGAGCCTCGTCACGGGCGGCAAGCGAGCCGCACGCGCGCCGCAAGCCGGCCGTATCTGAAGCGTAGCTACGCGCGCTGTGATCCAACCAGCGGTAAACATGGTTTATGGAACCTGAACAACTCCAACAGCGGCTTGAACGGATCGAACGTCAAAACCTTTTTCTCAAGCGGGCGGGTGCCGGTGCCCTGGTGTTGGTATGGATCGCCGTGGCGCTTTCCGTTCTGGCCAGCCTGATGCGCGACGATCGGGTCGAGGCTCGTCAGTTCACGCTGGCCGATGCAGAAGGTCGTCCGCGGGCGATACTGGCCCCCGGCGACGACGACGGCTTTTACTTGATCTTTTACGACGCCCTACAGCGTGAGCGGGCCGTGTTTGGCGTCACTGGCGACCGTCGTCCGGTATTGGGGGTGATGGCCACTGATGAAAAAGCGAGGCTCGGGTTCGAAGTCGATCAGCACGACGCGCCACAGTTGGGCCTTTTTGATCAGCAGCATCAGTTGCGGGCAGCCCTCAAGGTTACCTCCGAGGGGCAGCCGAAGCTTTCGTTGCTCGACGGCAATCGCAAACGCCGGGTGGTTGTGCGGTTGCTGCCCAACGGTCAGCCGGAGCTGGTGTTCTTCGACGAAGCCGAACGGCCAGTGCGGCGAATTGTCGCTGCGGGCAAATCAGACACAGAATGAGCCAGCTTGTCGCAGGGCGCGCGGCGTGGCGACTCGCGCGGGCCGTCGTCACGATGGTTTTTCTCTTCTGGTGCGCGAGAAAAATGTTCTAGCCGGTTGGTATACGATGTTGCGGGCTGCTAGACTCGATGACAAGCGATTCGTTACGGAACGAGGCGGGCGCACACGAAAACTCTGATCGTCGGATCGGCACGTTGTGCCGCGGCACATCCGATTTCGTGGCCGATCGGCGTTTCAGTCCGACACGTATTCGAACGGGCACAGAGTTGCAAACACAACGCGGCTGCTTTTTTCGCCTGCGTTACCCACTACGGTGGTTGCCGGACCGATGCGATATCGCAACGTGATGCTGCTGATTGCTGCCACTTGTTTCATTGCCGCAATGGCAATCGGTGGATGGTTCGCGCGGCAGTCGGCGCAATTGCAAGAAACGCAGTTGACGTCGAACAACGTGTCATCGCAACGCGAACCGCTTCCCGACGATACGATCATCGGACAGCGGATTGAAAACTTCGAGCTGCCCGAGTGCCACGGTGCGGCCTTCTCGTTGGAAGAACTCACCGACGCAAAAGCGATCGTCATCGCGTTTCTAGGCGTCGAGTGTCCGCTGGCACAGCTTTATGCCGATCGCCTCGTCGATCTGAAGAATCACTACGCGCCGCGTGGCGTGGCGTTTGTTGGCATCGATGCCAACGTGCAGGACAGCATCGACGATCTGGTGCGTTTTGCTGAAGAGTATGAGCTGAACTTTCCCTTGTTGAAGGACGAAGGCAACCAGATCGCCGATCGCTTTCGGGCCGAGCGGACGCCCGAGGTATTCGTGCTCGATGCCCAACGCGTGGTTCGCTATCGCGGTCGGATCGACGACCAATACGGCGTAGGCGTTCGGCTCCCGCAGCCGCGCCGCCGCGACCTGGCCATCGCGCTGGACGAAGTGCTGGCTGGCAAGGTGGTTCGTTTGCCGTGGACCAAAGCGCCGGGCTGCATCATCGGTCGGAAACGAGATCCGGTGGTCGAGGGCGAAGTGACCTGGTCGAACCAGATTGTCAGAATCTTTCAGGAACGCTGTCAGGTGTGTCATCGCCCTGGCGCCATCGGGCCGTTTGCTCTGCTCGACTACGAAGAGGCTCGCGGTTGGGCGGGAATGATTCGCGAAGTGGTCGAGCAGCGCCGCATGCCGCCCTGGCACGCCAACCCGGCCTATGGCGAATTTGCCAACGAAATGCGACTGACCGACGAGGAGATGCAACTGATCTATCGTTGGGTCGACGACGGAGCCCCCGAAGGCGACCCGGCCCAGCTTCCGCCGCCCCGCGAGTGGCCCGGCGAATGGCCTATGGGCGAGCCCGACGAGGTGATCTACATGGCCGACGAGCCATACACCGTGCCGGCACAAGGTGAGGCCGTATACAAGTATTTCTTTGTCGATCCCGGCTACACCGAAGACAAATGGATCAAAGCCACGTGGAGCCAGCCAGGCAATCTGCGCGTGGTGCATCACATCAACGTGTATTTCAAGCCACCATGGCAAAGTTGGGTTTCGTGGATCGGCGGCACGGTCAATCTGGTGTCGGGGTATTTGCCAGGGCAAATTCCGCCGCCGCTCGATTTTCAGGGCACGGCCATGTTCATTCCGGCCGGCTCGGAGTTTGTTTTCGAAATGCACTACACGCCCAACGGTACCGAGCAGCAAGACCTGAGCTCCGTAGGACTCATCTATGCCGACGATGCGGAAGTGACCCGCGAGGCGCTGCACGTGTGCGCGTACAACGATCGCTTTGTGATTCCGCCTTATGCTGAAAACTATCGCGTCGAGGCCTCGTATACGTTTCAGGAGGATGTGCATCTGGAGTTTTTGAACGCCCACATGCACCTGCGGGGTAAAGATTTTCGCTTCGATGCCACGTATCCCGACGGTCGACGGGAAACCCTGCTCGAGATATTGGGCTACGACTACGACTGGCAAACCGTTTACTGGCTGAAAGAGCCGAAGCCGATTCCTCGCGGAACGCGGATCGACTGCGTGGCCCATTTCGACAATTCAGCCAGCAATTTCCGAAATCCCGACCCGAGCCGGGCGGTTCGTTGGAGCGGCTACACGTGGGACGAGATGATGGTGGGCACGATGGGCATTTCGCGCGATCGGCCCCCACGAGAATATCTCGGTGGCCGCGATCCCGATCAGCCGTTGCAACTGCCCGACCACATGACCGGCCAGCCGGGCGACGAGTGGGTTGATCGCGCCATGTTTCTCTACAGCCGTGGCGATGTGCCGGCTGCCTTCGAGCATTTTGATCGCGCGCTGACCATCTACGCCG
>WGDQ01000123.1 GCA_015493185.1 Planctomycetaceae bacterium | reverse complement strand
CGTCGGGGGCGCTTGCGGCGGGGGAGCGAGTTGCCGGGCTGGTCCGACCCTGCCCCATGCGGCCCACGTTCTGGGGCGATCGGGGCGTCCGCTCAACGGTTCGTCGGGCAGCGGAACGTGGATGCTGCCGGGCTGTCGGCCGACGCCGCAGACGGGCGAGCACTTCAATGCAGACGAGAATCCGTGTGGCCCGCACCCGGGTTTCGGACACCTTCGGCCCGCACACCATGCGCCGCCGAGCGGCTAACGACGGATGACCACCCGAGAGCCGATCGACAAGATGTCGTAAACATCTTCGATGTCGCGGGGGCTCATGCGGATACAACCGCGCGAGGCGTCGCGGCCGATCGAACTAGGATCGTTCGTGCCGTGAATGCCGATCTGGTTGCCCAGATCGATCCACCGTTCGCCCAGCGGATTGTTGGGGTCTTCTGCGGCGATCACGCGGTCGGGGCCGTAGTAGGTGGGGTTTTCTACTTTGTTTTGCACGACGAACTCGCCCTCGGGCGTGCTGTAGTCGCGGCCCAAACCAATGGGGAAGCGTCCGGCATAGCGACCATTGAGCCAAAGGGTGAGCAGGTGTTCGTCCTTGTCGATGGTGGCCGAGAACTTGCCGCGCACCACCTTGAGTTTCTGGCCCGCTTGTAGATGGTTGGGATCGGCGATGCCGTTGATCTTGGCCAGCAGTTGCCACGGCACGTCGTAGTATTGGGCAATTTGTTGCAGCGTATCGCCGGGCTGCACTTCGTAGGGTGGTTCGAGAATCGAGATGCGCGAATAAACCACGGTGCCCGCCACGCGGTCGAGCAGGTCCATCAACTGGGCCCGCTCGTCGGCGGTGAGCTGCTGGTTCTCGTACCAGGCGGAAAGCGCCAGATGGGCCTCGGCCAGTTGCCCCTGATCGAGCTGCGCCTTGATGCGTTCCATGGCCATTTGAAACTCAGCGTGCACGTTGCGCACCACGGCGGGCCCGTCGCCGCGCGAGCCGCTGCCCGACATGGCGGCCGACGAAGCGCGATGACCATTGTGCGATTCGTGCTGCTCGTGGGCCGCGGGGGCCACGTTCGATGCGGACGGCGGTGCCATGGCCGAGGCGGACGACTCGGACGCGACGGGAACGGTGTTCGGCGCACCGGCCGGAACACCAGGCGCCGGGCCGGTTGGCGCGGCAGTGGGCGCACCCGATGGCGAGGCGGACGGTGGAGCGTAGCGGGGCGCGTCGCCCAAGGGCGGCGTTTGCACCGGTGCCTGCGAAACCGGTGGCACGCCCACCGATGCACCGAAGGGCGGTGCTTCCTCCAGCGGAGGCGGCGTTTGATCGGACGACGGGCTGAACGGCGGCGCCACGCCCCCGACACTCGGCCCCACGTTGGTCGGCGGTGGCGTGGTGGCTTGCGCACCGAGCGACGGCACCTCGATATCTGGCGGATTGTCGACCATCGATTCGATCGCCTCGGGCGGAGGATCGCCCGGGGGTCGCGTGTGCAACGTGACATGCACGCCGTATCCGATGGCGGCGAGAACCGCCACGATGACCAAGGTTCGAACCGTGCTCACCTTTGTCCTCCTTGACACGAACGTTGAGCATCAACCGGCACACGATACCGCTCGGCGCTGGTTGATGGTGTGGGTCGCTAGACGCTTACAGCGGCCGCAGCCGTTTGGATGGGGTGGCCGATCGTCTGGCTTGCATCATGGCAATGCGTCGCCAAGCACCGTTTTTTCCGCCGTGGTTTTGGCACGCCTCGAAGCGGGTGGCTCTCACGGCAGGCCCCACACCGCCCCGGCGGTTCGATCCATCGGCACTGGCGGGCCGCCCAATTGCCGCGGGTTGGGGGCCGCTGTGGTTTCTGTCTTCCCTTTTTGCGCTGTGGTGTTTTTTCCCCGACCGTTGCAGCAGGCCGACGCGTGCTTGTATCGGAATGCAGGCTATGCGATCTTCGTTGCAAGCCCTGCCGGCCTCGAACGGTCGTCCGAGGCTTTTTGGCGACGGTTCAGCCGTTTGAGGCTGTCGCGCCTCTGGTTGAAAGGCGGTCCGTCTGGCAAACATGCGCGGCGATCGAACCTGCTGAAAACCGGAAACGATCGTTGTGCACCAAATTCGCCACCTGCCGGACTCGTCTGCCGCTCGGTTTGGCTGAAGTGTTCCTCTTTGTTCTTCTGATTTGTTCTTCCGACCTCGGCACGACCCGTTACCAACTCAACTGTATGTGTATGACATGAACGACCGCTCGTTCGACAACGACGAAGGGTTCGACGAAACGGACATCGACGACGCCCTCGACGAGCTGACCGAAGTGCTGCCCTGCCCGAACTGCGGGGCCGATGTGTACGAGGATGCCGAACAATGCCCGGTGTGTGGTTATTACATCACGAGCTTCAATCACCGACCGTGGTCGTCGCACGGTTGGTGGTGGATCGCACTGGGCGCGGTCGGCACACTGGCCACGATTTATGTGTTGCTGCTCGGCTGACCTTCGGCCCGCCACGCGGCGTGCTTGCGCAACCGCTTGGCCACAAACGGCTCGGGCAGGGTGCCGGCACCAAACTACCGCTGCGGCACTGGCCACAGCGAGGCGAGATCATACGTAAACCGCACAAACGACGCTACCTCAAGTGTCGGCACATTCGGCGGCACCGGTGCAGTATGCGGGTGCGTGGATCGGGCGCGTGGGCAACGTGGCCGGCTTGGCACCGCGGCGGCGTTTGCGCAGCTTTCCCATTTGCCCGGGCTGCGGGCCTCAGCGGGACTCGTTTCGCCGTAACGGTTTCTAATCAGCCTCGCCGGCGGCCGGCGCTGGGCAGTGTTTTTGGTTCTTCGGCCCCGCTCGGGCAGCGGCTGACCGGCGGGGGCATTGTGCGTCGGGCAAAGAGCGTGGCGAGCACACGGGTTGGTGAGCGATTTCTATGAAGATCACACGCATCGAAACGTTTCGTCTCAGGATAGCTCTGGTGCCCGAGCGGCGGATGGTTTCGGCCCTGGGACATCACGACGTTTCGCACTATTGCCTGGTGCGGGTGCAGACCAACGGGGCCATGGAAGGGGTGGGCGAGGCGACGGTAACGCCGCGCTGGAGTGGCGAAACGGCCTGGAGTGCGCAGGCGGCAATCGAGCAGTTGTTCGCGCCGCGGTTGTTGGGCGTCGACGTGCGCGACATCGACCAAATCGAGCGATGTCTGGACGCCGCCGCAGTGGGCAATCCCTTTGCCAAAGCGGCCGTGGAAATGGCTTGTTGGGACATTTGCGGCAAAGCGGCCGGCCGGCCCGTTTACGAACTGTTGGGCGGCCCGTGCCGAGGGCAGCGCGTGGCGTGTCGCTTTTCGCTGGGCGCGTACCGGCCCGATCGGGCCGCGCGCATCGCCGCCGACCGCGTGGCGGCAGGATTCTCGACGATCAAAATCAAAGTGGGCGGACAACCCGATGAAGATGTGGCTCGTGTTCGAGCCGTGCGACAAGCCGTGGGGCCAAACGTAGAACTGCTGGTCGACGCCAACGGAGGATGGGACGCGGCCACGGCCATTCAAACGCTGCACGCGCTGGACGATTGCCGTCTGGCGCTGGTCGAGCAGCCTGTTCCGCGGGGCGACATCGGCGGCATGGCCCAAGTGCGCCGCGCGATCGATCTGCCAGTGATGGCCGACGAATCGTGCTTCGAACCGTTTGATTTGATCGAACTCATTCGCAACGAGGCCTGCGACGTGGTGAGCCTTTACCCGGGCAAGCAAGGCGGTTTGCGGCGTGCCTACGAAATGGCGCAACTGGCCGAGCAGCACGGTGTGGCCTGTTCGATCGGTTCGAATTTGGAATGGGACATCGCCACTGCCGCCATGGGGCATTTGGTGCTTGCGCACCGGAACATGCAAGTGGAGCGTTACCCGGGCGATATGCTCGGACCGGTGTACCACGACCAGCGCGTCGTACGGCAGCCGATCGCCATCGAAGGTCCGTTGGTCACCGTGCCCGATGGGGCCGGCTTGGGCATCGATGCCGATTGGCCCACGATCGCCCGACTGGCAAGCAACCGCCAGTAAGCCACAGCTCGGTCGTTCTGTTGGCCCACAGGGTCGCCCTCGGCCGCACTGCTTCACGGCGCAACGTGGTCGAAACGTATGCCCTCTGGTGTTGTGGTGCCTCGTCTCTCGGCTTGCTCTCACGATTTACCGCGTCGAAGCGAGTGAGTTGCGTCGCCTCACGATCGCTTTTTGCCGTGTTCTGAAATCTGCTCGATGCGACCCCCACGAAGCGCCGAGCGAAAAGGCCGAATAAGATACTGAGTCTCATGTTCATCAATAGCGATAAAGACCGAGAACGCGGCGTTTCGGCCGGGCGAGCGGTACGGTGAGGCCATCTCCACCCCCTCTCGAAGTAGACGGTTCCCGGTTCGCTGATCTGCTCTCGAAAGAAAGGAAGCTGCTCCCAGATGCCGGGAGAATACCGCGGCCTGGAGATTGTGACTTGCGCCCCAACCAAGGGCCTTTTCCTCGGGAAAATAAGCTGCCGGCGGCGTGTTTTGAGGAAATAAGGAGAACCGGGCCGACCGTTCCTCAAATACGAGCAACCGGCAAAAGAAACTGCCAGCCGGAGCAATCGGCCCCGGGCCCGAAAAACCAAGGGGCCGCCGAAAAAATT
>WGDQ01000122.1 GCA_015493185.1 Planctomycetaceae bacterium | reverse complement strand
GGTTCGATCGTTGCGTATCGGATCTTTTTCAGATTTTGCCCACCTTCCGCCCGAAGGGCACGAAAGCTTCAAAACGGTCAGACCGCTACTGAAAAAACAACTGAAAAAACAATCGCCGCTATTTCCCTCCCCAAATTACTGAAAGGATCGATCGCCATGAAACGCAACATCTTCTCCCTCGCTCGCCGTGGCCTGCCGGCCGTGGCAACCTCGGTCGCTGCCCTGTTGTTTTCCGCGCTCGCAATCGGCCTGTGTACACCCCGCTTGGCCCAAGCTGCCGATGAAGGCACTCAGCCCGCACCGACCGACGAGCAGTCGGAAACCGCCGAGCACCCGGCCCCGTCGCGCTATTGGATCGGCGTGGTCATTCGGCCCGCCGAGCCTGCCTTGCGTGCCCAACTCGGCCTGGCCGAAGGCGAAGGTTGGGTTGTCATGCGCGTTGTGCCCGACAGCCCCGCCGCAAAGGCCGGCATCCGTCAGCATGATGTGGTGGTCGAGGTCGACGGCAAGCCGCTCGAATCAATTCGCGAATTGGCCGAGGCCGTCCGTCACTCGGGCGGCGAGCCCTTGAAGCTCAAGCTCTTCCGCAATGGCGAGTCGGTCGAAGCCGAGGTCGCGCCGGCACCCCGCCCCGCCGCGCTGGCCGAACGGCTCGAACGGCCACACCCTCGCAAAGACGAGCCACTGGCCGAACTGCTCGAGCGCTTCTTCCCCGAGGGGCCGCCCGCCGAACTGCCACGCGACCTGACCTTCTTCCTGCCCGGCAAGCCGCGCCGGATCGAGTTTCCCGACGATCTGAACATCACCATCACCAAGCACGGCAACCAACCCGGCAAAATCGTGGTGGAAAAGGGCGACCAGCGTTGGGAGGTCACCGAAGACAGTCTGCGTGAGCTTCCCGGCGAAGTGCGCCGCTACGTGCAGGCCTATCTGGGTCGGCTACCCGAGCGGGCCATCGAACTGGGCGACCGCGGCCGCCGCGCCATTTCGCCCTATCTCGACCGCCTGCCGCCCGAGGCCGATCGTCTGGCCGAGCAGGCCCGCCGCCGGGCCCACCGTGCTGCCGAAAAGGCACGCGAGGGTGTTGAGCGGGCACGCGACAAAGAGCTCGAACGCGTCAACCATCGCCTCGAACGGCTGCAAAAGATGATCGAGCAGTTGCAGAAGCGGCTCAACAAGGCCGACGAGCAGCAGCCGGCCGAAACCGACGAAGGCTGATCCCACACAGGTTGCCGGCCCACGGGTTCCTCGGGCCATCCGCCCGGGGAACCACGGCCTGCCGCAGGAAAACGGCCCCGCGCCGGCACTCCCCCTGCCGCACGTGGGGCCTGTTCTCCCACGCCATCAAGGTTTGTGGGCGACACTCCAGAAACGAAGGTCGACTCGCTTCAAGCGCCGGCCTTCGTTTCTTTTTTGCCTCGATTCTTCCTCCTCGAGGCACTGCGGCCGCCATGCTTTTGGCGCATTCACGCAAGTTCAGTCGCGCACTTGCTCGAAGTAGAACACGCCCTTTTTGTTCGATGTGATCACGTCGAGCAAACCATCGCCGTTGATGTCGACCACCTCGAACTGCGTGCCCACGCCGCTATTGTGATCGAACTGATGCGGCGTCCACTTGGCCCCCGCCTCGGCCGGAGCCAGCTCGAACCAGAACATCACGGCCGGCTGATCACCGCCCGGGTCGCGGCCGCCGTGCGCCCACCAGCGTTTGCCGGTCACAAAGTCGGGCCGCCCGTCGCCGTTGATGTCTGCCATGCACACGGCGTGCGTTTGCGAAAAGCTGCGGTCGATCTCGTGCGTTTTCCACATGCCGTTGGAAAGCTGCTGATGCCACCAGATGCCGAAGCTATGGGCACTGGCGCTCAACACATCCGAGTCGCCGTCGTTGTCGAAATCGTAAACGTACATTTGCGAACAGAGCGGTCCGAGTTTGGCCGCGTGAAATTTCCAGTTGCCCGCCGACGGATCTTTCGGCGCCTCCCACCAACCGCCCACGGTCAGCACGTCCGCACGCCCATCGCCGTTGATGTCCCCCACACCCAAGCCGTGCGAGAACTTTTGCGTGCCCGGCGCCTTGGGCGCCGAAATGGCGACCTGCCGCCACGGCTTGGTCACGTCGTCGCCCGGTTCGGCGTAGGCCAGCCGCATTTCGCCGTTGGAAAACACCAGCTCGCGCCGCCCGTCGCCATCCACATCCACGTAGGTCGGGCTCTCGTTGTTTGTCACTGGTACGCACACGTGCCGCTTCCACGGCCCCACCGAACCACGCGGATTCTCGAACCACCATGTTTGCTTGCCGGGAAAATCGACCACAATCAGGTCGATCCAGCCATCGCCATTGATGTCGTCGGCAAAATTGCAAAACGAGTTGCTGTACCCCTTCGGGTCGTATTCCCGCGGCTCCGGTTCAATGGCGTGCATCTTCCAATCGGGCGCGGCGTAGTAAACGCTGCCCGCGGCGATGTCGAGCCGGCCATCGTGATTGAAATCGCCCGCCGCCGTGCCCTCGCTACGAAACTTCGTGTCGAGCTGCGTTTTCTTGAAATGAATCTTTTCGCCGGCCGTCAGCACACCGGCCCCACCACCCAACAAACCAAACAACAACGCACCAACGAGCAACACGCGGCCAAAGATCGATGCCATCGAAAAAATACCTCCCATGTCACGGGCAAGCATCGCGACCTCGAAAAAAATCGGATCGCGCCGGCCATGACATGACAAAAAAACCACGGGAGTGAAGCAGGTGGAGAAACCGCTGGGTGTGACAAAATCAAACGTGGTGGAACGAAGCGCTCTACCGAACACATCGGCCGAGCTCGCGGCTGGCAGACGCTCCGGCCCCTTGCCGGCCAAACGCCGTTTCAACTCGTCCGCG
>WGDQ01000121.1 GCA_015493185.1 Planctomycetaceae bacterium | reverse complement strand
TGCGAGGCGACATCACATGCCCGTGCAAAGATGGCTTTCGATGGCTGCGATGGCCGTGCCCCAAAAACAGAACGCAGGCTCTACAAACCGGCATCCCACCCTGTTTGTTCTACTCGCCCAGAGATGGGAAGCAACGCCGAAAAAAATCAAAACTCGCCGTAGCGATGCCCCAAACAGGCAACATCAGACAGACATCATCGAACAGGGCGCAACACGACGATCCCCGCGGGGCGATCGAACAAGCCACCCAAGGAAAACAAAGGAGAACAACCGAACGGGACGGCCCGACCCCCTGACCCGAACAAGGGACGAGGCGACCGCAAAAAAGCGGCTCGGCGAGTGGTTCACCGCAGGGGCGGGTTTGCCCGCGGTTCGATCAGCCGGTGGAACACTCCGCAGCCGGCCGGCGCGTGTTGGCAAGCTGCCTTGTGGCTGCGATTAGATCGGGCCGAATTGCTTGTCAGGCCCGACCGCAAGTCGCTACGTTAAGGGCTACTAATTGGAAACGGAGAAGCGGCGCCGTCGGTACAAACGTTGCGGCAGCCAGATTGAGCGGCAGGGCGCGGAGCAATCGAGAAGAATCGACCTGTGACGCGCTCGGTTGGTGCTTGCCAACAACGATTCGCGGTTTTGCGCGGCGGTTGTCCGAGACGATCACTTTCGCCACCCACGAGGTCTGCAATCGCCTGCCCCGACGGTTGGCATCGTGTTTTCCGAGGGCATCCCGTGCAGGACGTCCCGATCAGCGCATAGGGTGATGATGGTGTGGGCCGAGAAATGGTGCATGGTGGCCCATGCGTTGTTTAGAGGGATCGGGGTCAGGTTTGTTACCGGGAGCGAGCAGCGAAAGGCAAGTGGTAGCGGGCGGAATACGCGACGCAGGGGTGCGTTTTGGCCGAAAGGTTTTGCGTCGGTTTCGGCTTCTTGGTCGTTCACGTTCGCCCCGGGTGCGTTTTACGTTTCCGCGCGGTGCTGCATGATCCTGTCGCATGATCCTGTCGCCTGATTGTTGGCTCACCGGGGCCGGCGATCGGCACTTCGTGTGGTGCGGCGTGTGATTTTCGCCCAAGGGTCAGGGAAGCTATAATGCATGATCATGATTTCACGCCAGTCGGCCGTTTCCGGAACGCGGTCGGCTCCCTGTCTCGATGGTCGTCGTTCGTCCTGTTGCCCACCACGCGGTCGCGGGCGGAACGTGCTTCGCCGTGTCGGGCTGCCAGCGGCGAACGACTGGCCGGCACGGCGCTTTTCTTCTTGTTTTCCCTCTTCATTGTTCCATTTCCGCCGCGACGTTGGTTGGCTATGAACTTTGGGTGCTGGTACCTGCGAGCTTTCTTGTGGCGAAAGCCCATGTCGTGGCAAGGTTGTCGTCGCGGGGGCTGGCCTTTGGCCGCTTTGCTGGTTGTGGCCTGTGCGCTGCCGCTGGGCACGCCTTCGTCGACCATGGCCAAAGAGCAGCTTCGCGAATTTGTCGAAGCGTTGCGGCGACGTCAGATGCACGACGTGGCGATCGAGTATCTGGAACATGCCCGCACCAGCCCTCTGATCGACGACGAGACCCGCAAGCTCATTCCCTATGAAGAGGGACGCACGCTGGTCGACCAGGCGCGAACGCTTCGCGACATCAACGAGCGGATGCGGCGGCTGGACGAAGCTACGAAGCGGTTCGAGGAGTTTGTTCAGGCGTATCCCGACCATCCGCTGGCAGGGGCCGCCAACCGCGAACTGGGCAACGTGGAGGTGGAGCGCGGCCGGACCAAGCTCGAGCTGGCGAAACGGCCTTCGCAGGCTGCGAAAAAAGAGCAGCTTCGGGCCGAGGCACTCGAGCACTTCAAAAAAGCGAAAGATGTGTTCGCCTATGCCGAGCAACGCTACGAGGCCGAACTGGCCCGCTTTCCCAAGCTGATCGACCAGCGTGACCGAAAACAGATCGAAGCGCGACGGCAGGCGCGGCTCAATTTGATCGAAGCGCAGATGCTTTCGGCCTTGGTGCTGTACGAAATGGCCCAGGCACATGAAGAAGGTTCTGCGCAGCGCAAGCAGCTTCTGACCGAAGCGGCCGAGCGATTCAAATCGCTGTACGAACAATACCGTTTGAAGGTGGCCGGGTTGAGCGCGCGGCTGTATCAGGCGCGTTGTCTCCAGGAGTTGGGCGACCTGGTGATGGCGCTAACCTACTACGAAGAACTGCTGGCACAAGACACGAAAGTGCCCGTGCTGCGCGATCTGGCGTCGAAAGCGCTGCGTCAGGCAATGCAGTGCTGGCTGGACGAGTCGCAGAAAAAGTACGACCGGGCGATCGAGGAGGGAGAAAAATGGCTGCGCGAGGCGGCGCCGCACGAGGCCAGCTCACCGGTTGGGCAGGACATTCGCTGGCAAACGGCGCTGGCCTACGAAAAACGCGCCGAGACACAAGAGGACGAAGCGGCCCGTGCCCGTGATCTGGCGGCGGCGGCCAAACAGGCCCAGCAACTTGCCCGGCAACCGGGCCAGTATCAGCGCCGCGCGCGCCAGATGGTGGCCCGGCTTCGCAACATCGAGGGCGACCAGCCACCCACCACATTTGCCGAGGCACGCGACCTGGCCAAATCGAAACTGGACCAGTTGCAGGTGCTCGCCGGCCGCATCCGCATTGCCCAGACCACCGGCCGCGGCAAAGAAGATCTGGAAAAGTTGAAGGCCCAAGTGGTGCAGCTTCGTGAAGAAGCGCTGAAGCTGTTCCGCCTGGCGCTGGCGCTGCGCGACGACCAGACCGATCTGGAGCAAGTGAACCAGACGCGCTACTTTCTGGCCTACCTGTACTATCAGCGCGGCGCGTACTACGACGCGGCGGTGTTAGGCGAGTTTCTCGCGCGTCGCTATCCCGACTCGGCAGCGGCCCGACCGGCGGCCGAGATCGCCGTGGCGGCATATCTGAAAGCGTACAACGAGTCGGCCCCTGAAACGCGCGACTTCGAAACCGAGCGTTTGGCGGATTTGGCGCAGTATCTGGCCGAAAAGTGGCCCGAGCAGCCGCAGGCACGGCGGGCGTGGCTCATCCTGGGCGAACTGGCCAACCGGGCGGGCGATCTCGATCGGGCAATCGAGTACTTCGCCAAAATACCGGACGACGCGCCGGAGCGGAGCGAGGCCGATCTGAAAGCGGGTCGCGCCCTGTGGGCCGCTTACATTTCGGCCTCGCAGGGAGGCGATGGGCAACAGCGTCCGACGCAAAAGGAACTGGATCAGCGTCTTCGCGATGCCGAACGGCTGCTGACGCGGGGCATCGAGGCGCTACGGAAAAAAATCGCGGAGAAAAAGGCCACGCCCGATCGGCAGTTGGCCGAGGCCGAGCTGACGTTGGCGCGGCTCTACGTCGAAACGTCGCGGCCGAAAAAAGCGCTCGAGCTGCTCGAACGCCCTGGCGACGGCGTGCTGGCATTGGTGGAAGGG